>CALQBT020000334.1 GCA_943328885.2 Bordetella parapertussis
GCTCAAGTACTTCACGATTCGATCGGCTTTCGACACGGGCATCATCCCGGCGACGCAGGCGCGCGAAAAAATGGTTCGCGGCCCCAAGCGGCATGCCCAAGCCCAGGTCGGAGATCCCTGGAGCACCGATCGACTGGTCGCGCTGAGCCGCGTCGAGCGCGAAACCGTACTGGTCGCTGAAGCGGGGCTGGGTGCTGAGCTGTTGCGTCTGCCCGCTCAGGCTGAGGCGGCGGTTGACCCCATCAATGCCAGCCCGGGTCAGTTCATCTTCGTGTTGTCCGGCACCGCCCATATCGGCGATGTCGAACTGCAGCCCTGGGAATGCGCATTCGTTGGGGCAAGCGAGGGTGCAGCGCTGGTGCGTGCCGGCAACCAGGGCGCGCAGGTCATTGCGCTTCACATCCCCGACACGGCGCCAGAATATTCATAGCGCCGGATCGGTCTGCATCATGGGGCCGCTGCCTGTGTCACCCAGGCGCTGTTCCTGACCAAGTTGTCCGCGCAGCCTGACAGGCCACTGAAGGCCGCGCACTGCCTCGAGCCCATGACCGTTGCCGGCTCGAGGGCGTGCGGCGGTTCAGCGCAGGTTGCCGACTTCCTTCCAGACGCCGGCCACCGCGTCCATCGCCGCCTTGGCCATCAAGCCGCTGTCGTTGGCGATGGTCGTCAGCCGAAAGCCCATCTTGATCATTCGCGCTGAGTACTCGGCAGTGCCGCAGTGGATGCCGGCATAGATGCCGCGCTTGCTGCACTCGGCGATCATCCGCTCGTAGATCTTGAGGATGTCGGGGTCTTCATGGTCGAGCTTGGGTGTCTTGCCCATCGAAAACGCCAGATCGCTGGGGCCGACGTAGATCCCGTCGATGCCTTTGACATCCAGGATCGCTTCGAGGTTGTCCAGCGCCTGCTGGGTCTCGATCATCGGAATCACCAAGATCTCGTCGTTGGCGATCTTCTGATAGTCGCTGGCCACACCGTAGGTGCCGTGACGGATCGGGCCGTTGCTGCGGCTGCCATGCGGCGGATAGCGGCAAGAAGAGACCAGCGACTCGGCCTGCTCGCGAGTGTTGATCATCGGGGCGATCACGCCCCAGGCACCGCCGTCCAGCGCCTTGCCGATGATGCCGGGCTCATTCCAGGGCACGCGCACCAGGCGCGCGACCGGGTGCCGCTCCATCGCCTGGAAGCACTGCACCATCGATTGGTAGTCCTGCACGCCGTGCTGCATGTCGACCGTGATGCTGTCGAAGCCGCACTGCGCCATGACTTCGGCTGAAAAGCCCGATGGGATGGCAAGCCATCCGTTGACGGCTGCCTTGCCGGCCTTCCAGCGGGCCTTGAGAGTGTTGGTGCTCATCGTCGTTGATCCTTGCCTTGGGGTGATGGGTAAAGGGGATAGGCGGTATAGGGTGCTGAAAACAGCCAGATGATTATCGGTGACACCCGTCCCATGAGTGCCGCCGATTCCGGCTGCAGGGCGCGGCGCCTGCAAGCCCGCGATGCATGGTCTCGAAGCTCAGCTGTTGGGTCCGTGGTCCATCGCAACAGGCTGCCAGCGGCGCAGACCGGAGTCCGGCAGCACGGTCGGGTTGACGCAAGACATCGGCCAGCGGCCGGTCAGCACCAACGCTAACTCCTGTCCGACGCGGCGCTTGCGGGCCGGATCGAAGCGGGCTGAGGCAGACGCGTTGTGCGGCGACAAGATGACGTTGGGCATCTTGATCAACGGATTGTCTGCCGCGACGGGTTCGACTTCGAACACATCGAGACCGGCGCCGGCAATCCATTTCTCGTCGAGCGCGCGGATCAGTGCCGCCTCATTGACGGTGGGTCCGCGCCCGGTGTTGATGAAGATCGCGGACTTCTTCATTTGCCTGAAATGCGATTCCTTCAGAAAACCGAGGGCTTGCGGCGTCGCAGGCAGGTGCATCGAGACGAAGTCGGAGCGGCTCAGCACCTCCTGCAGGCTGGCCGGTTCGGCGCCTGCCGCAGCGATCGACAACTCGTCGAGAAACGGATCGAACGCAATGAGATGCAAGCCGAAGGCGCGGGCCCGTTTGGCCACCGCACGCGGCACCCGACCAAAGGCAATGAAGCCCAGCGTCAGACCCATCAAGCGCGGGAACTCGTAGAGCTGGGCGCGGCCTTCGCCCCAGCGGCCCTCGCGGACCATGCGGTCTTGCTCAAAGGCCCGGCGATGAGCCGCCAGCAACAGCATCATCGCGTGATCCGCGACTTCCTCGATGAAGGTGTCAGGACAGTTCGTGACCGGGATGCCTTTGGCCGTCGCCGCAGTCACATCGACGTAGTCGACGCCGACCGAGCCCAGCGTGATCACCTTGCAGTGGTCCAGCGCCTCAATCATCGCGCGAGTGAACTTCATGTTCTTGGCATAGACCGCGTGAACGCCCTTGGCCGCAGCGATGAAGCCGGCCTCGGTGGCCGGGCATTCGACGATCTCCGCGCCCCGTCCCTCCAGCGCTTCACGTTCGTGTTCGTAGGTGCTGCCAGTGGCGGGAGAAGCTCCGACGGGCGTCAAAATGCGCAAAGTGGACATCAACTGCTCCAAGGAATGGATACGAAGGGATTGACCGATCAACGATCGGCCCGACGCGTCAGCATACCGAAGAACGCGCGACTGCGGATGACGGCGTCGCGCAGCGCCTGCCGGCTTTAAGGGAAACCTTTCTTGACAAGCGGTACAACTGTGTTTACGGTGAGTTCCTTGCAAGTTGACGCTGGCTCTGAAGAGGGCGAGGCGTCAACATGATCCCGGTGAGTCGGGTCAAGAGGCTCGCCAATTTGATGCTCGTTCGCACCACCCCATGAGGAGAACTTCAATGTCTCAGCAGTCGCGCCGCAAGTTCGTCATTGACACCGCCAAGGTGTCAGCCGCCGTCATCGCAGCCCCTTTTGTCCACACCGCTCGCGCTGCCGGATCGCTGTCGGTCGGTTTGTGGGACCACTGGGTGCCGGGTGCCAACAAGGCCACCACCGACCTGATCAATGAGTGGGCGGCCAGGGAAAAAGTCGATGTCAAGATCGACTACATCACCTCGCAAGGCAACAAGCTGTTGCTGACGACCGCTGCCGAAGCGCAAGCCAAGTCGGGCCATGACATTCTGGCTTTGTCGACCTGGTTGCCGGCCGACCATGCCAAGCTGCTCGAACCGGTCGACGACATCATGGCCGACCTGATCAAGGAGCACGGCGCGGTCAATGGCACGGTCGAATACCTGGGCAAGGTCGATGGCAAGTGGATGGCGATCCCCGCGACCGTCGGCGCCCAGATCAAAGGGCCTTGCTCGAGGATAGACCTGCTCAAGCAACATGCGGGCATAGACATCAAGGCGATGTACCCGGCCGGCTCGGCACCGAAGGCCGACGCCTGGACCACGGACACCTTCCTGAAGGCCGCCGAGGCCTGCCACAAGGGTGGTGTGCCCTTCGGGATCGGTTTCGGCACGACCTCAGACTCGGTCGACACCTGCGGCAGCTTCTTCCACGCTTTCGGCGCCAACCTGGTCGATGCCAAGGGCAACATCGTTGTCAACTCCGACCAGACCAAGCAGGTGCTCGAATACCTGAAGAAGCTGATTGCCTTCCTGCCGCCGGATGTGCCGGCCTGGGACGATGCGTCGAACAACAAGTGGCTGGTCTCGGGCAAGGGCGCGATGATCATGAATCCGCCCAGCGCCTGGGCGGTGGCCAAGCGCGACGCGCCGCAGATTGCCGAGCAACTGTGGACCCACGGCTTCCCGGCAGGTCCCAAGGGCAGGTTCGCGCCTTTCCTGCCGTTCTACTGGGGCATCTGGAACTTCGGCAAGAACAAGCCGGCTGCCAAGAACCTGCTGCGCCATCTGTCAACCCGTCAAGC
>CALQBT020000335.1 GCA_943328885.2 Bordetella parapertussis
CAGGGACGACTGTTATGTTTAGCAAAATACTGATTGCCAATCGCGGTGACAACGGCCCGCAGGCCGTTGCGGCGCAGCCAAATCGCCTGGTGCGCGCAGCGCACGCAGGCGATCTCACCCCGATGGAGACAAGCCATGTTTGACAAGATACTGATCGCCAATCGGGGTGAGATCGCCTGCCGCGTCATCAAGGCCGCCAGGAAGATGGGCATCGCCACCGTGGCGGTGTACTCCGAGGCCGACCGAGACGCCCGCCACGTGGCCCTGGCCGACGAGGCTGTGTTGATCGGCGCTGCACCCAGCCGCGAGAGCTATCTGCTGGCCGACAAAATCATTGCCGCCTGCAAAGCCACCGGCGCGCAAGCCGTGCATCCGGGCTATGGATTCCTCTCCGAGAACGCGGACTTCGCGCGTCGGGTCGAGGAAGAGGGCATTGTCTTCATCGGTCCCAAGCACCACAGCATCGGCGCGATGGGCGACAAGATCGCTTCCAAGAAACTCGCCAACGCGGCCAATGTCAACACGATCCCGGGTTGGAACGAAGCGATCGAGTTGCCTGAGCGGGCGGTCGAGATCGCCCGCGACATCGGCTATCCCGTGATGATCAAGGCCAGCGCCGGCGGCGGCGGCAAAGGCCTGCGGGTGGCGTTCAACGACAAAGAGGCTTTCGAGGGTTTCAGCGCTTGCCGTAACGAGGCCCGCAACAGCTTTGGCGACGACCGGGTCTTCATCGAGAAGTTCGTCGAGAGCCCGCGCCACATCGAGATCCAGGTGCTCGGCGACGCCTTTGGCAACATTGTCTACCTGCATGAGCGCGAGTGTTCAATCCAGCGCCGGCACCAAAAAGTGATCGAGGAGGCACCGTCGCCCTTCATCAGCGAAGCCACCCGCCAGGCGATGGGTGAGCAGGCCGTCGCACTGGCCCGGGCCGTGAGCTACCAGAGTGCGGGCACGGTGGAGTTCGTGGTTGGGCGCGACCAGAGTTTCTATTTTCTTGAAATGAACACCCGGCTGCAGGTCGAGCACCCGGTGACCGAAGCGATCACCGGCATTGACCTGGTCGAGCAGATGATCCGCGTGGCTGCGGGCGAGAAGCTCGGTTTCACGCAGGAACAGATCCCGCGACGCGGCTGGGCCATGGAGTGCCGCATCAACGCCGAAGACCCGTTCCGCGGCTTCCTGCCCTCGACCGGCCGGTTGGTGCGCTACCAGCCGCCGACTACCACGATGGAGGCGTCGAGCCCGGTGTCGTACGTGAGCGACTCAGCTGGCCGCCTGATCGGGGGCGGCGGGGTTCGGGTCGACACCGGCGTCGAGGAGGGTGGCGAGATCCCGATGCATTACGACTCGATGATCGCCAAGCTGATTGTCCACGGTGTGGACCGGCTCGACGCGATCGCGAAGATGCGCGAGGCGCTCAACGGCTTCGTGATCCGTGGTGTTGCGAGCAACATCCCGTTCCAGAGTGCGCTGCTGGCGCATTCGCAGTTTGTCTCGGGTGACTTCAACACGGGTTTCATCGCTGAGCATTTCCCCCAGGGTTTCCGCGCCGAGGACGTGCCGCACGAGGACCCTGATTTTCTGCTGGTGCTGGCCGCCGCTGCCTACCGGCTTTATCGCGAGCGCGCAGCTGGCATCAGCGGCCAGATGCCGGGGCATGGGGTGCAGATCGGCGAGCAGTTCGTTGTCGTCGTCAAAGGCCTTGCCGGCGCGCACCGCCATGTGCCGGTGCGGGTGCATGCCGGCTCGCCGATGACGGTGACGGTTGATGGCGCCAAGCCCTATGAGATCAGCGCCGACTGGAGCTTCGGCGGCATCCGTGTCGCCGGCCACTGCAATGGCCTGGCTTTCATCGCGCAGGTCGAGCGCCACGGGCTGTGGTACCGGGTGTCGCACAACGGCCTGGCCCTCGAGGCCCAGGTGATGGGCGTGCGTGCGGCCGAACTGCTGCGCATGATGCCGTTCAAGGCACCGGCCGACATGAGCAAGTTTCTGCTCTCGCCGATGCCCGGCCTGCTGGTGCAAGTGGCCGTCAAGCCAGGCCAGGCGGTGCAGGCCGGCGAGCGCTTGGCGGTGATCGAAGCGATGAAGATGGAGAACATCCTCACCGCGCTGCACGACGGTACCGTCGCCGAAGTGCTGGCAACCCAGGGCGAGAGCCTGGCGGTCGACCAGCCCATCATCTCTTTTGCCTGAACCCCATCCGATCATGAACCACAAACCCTTTCGCATCCTCGGCATCCAGCAGATCGCCATCGGCGGCCCCGACAAGCAAAAGCTCAAGGCCTTGTGGGTGGACATGCTGGGCCTGACGGTCAAGAGCACGTTTGTCTCTGAACGCGAGAACGTCGACGAGGACATCTGCGCGCTGGGCGCCGGCCCGACCGCGGTCGAAGTCGACCTGATGCAGCCGATCGACCCTGACAAGAAGCCCGCGGTGCACACCACGCCGCTCAACCATGTCGGTCTGTGGGTCGATGACCTGGTCGTCGCGGTCGACTGGATGGTCGCTAACGGCGTGCGCTTCGCGCCGGGTGGCATCCGCAAAGGCGCTGCCGGCCACGACATCACCTTCATCCACCCCAAGGGCAACGAGCAGTTTCCGCTCAGCGGTGAAGGTGTGCTGATCGAGTTGGTCCAGGCGCCGCCCGAGGTCATCGCCGCGCTGGGCTAGACCCGCCGACGGGCCGTGGCGGCTCAGCCCGCGCTCGTTGCCACCATGCGCTCGATCAAACCCTGGTACTGCGGCAGCGCGACGCTGCGAAAGTCGCAGCGCTCGACCGCAGTCTCGCGAGCGCGCTGGCGCAGCGCCTGCACGCCGGCACGCTGCGCCAGACCCTGGGCCAGCGCGTCGGACAGCGCGGCGGTGTCGAAGAAGTCCACCAGGCTGCCGTTGTGTCCGTGTTCGATGAACTCGGTCACGGGCGCGGTTCGGCTGCCCACCACATGGCAGCCTGCGGCCATTGCCTCGATGCAACTCCACGACAGCACGAAGGGGTAGCTCAGGTAGCAGTGCACCGCCGAGACCTGCAGCAGCCGCAGGTAGTCGCGGTAGGGCACGCGGCCGACGAAGTGCAGGCGTGACATGTCGAGCTGGCCGCGCAGCTCGGCCAGCAGCTCGCGCCGCCAGCTGCCGCCACCTGCGGGCGCCGTGCCGTAGCTCACGCTGTCGCCGCCGACGATCACCACATGGGCGTCGGGACTGCGTGCCAGCAATGCGGGCAGTGAGCGCATGAAGACGTGGAAACCACGGTAAGGCTCGAGGTTGCGCGACACGAAAGTCAGCACCGGGTCGCCGGCGCGCAGCGTCAGGCCGCTGCCGAGCTTGACGCTGGCGCCGGGGTCGGGTCGCACCGCGTCGGTGTCTATGCCGTCGAAAATCACCTGGACCCTGGACCGCAGGTGCGAGGGCAGGCTGTCGTGCTGCCAGCGCGTGGGTGAGACGCCGGCATCCATGCTCAGCAAGGCCTCGAGCAGCACCATGTTCTTGAGCCGCAAGCGGCCCCGGTCGTCCAGGCTGTCGTGGGCGAACTCGGGGTCGAAACCGGCGTCCAAGCCTTCGGCGGCGTAGAAGAATTCCATCAGGCACAGCAGCGGGGTGCGCGGCCAGATGTCCTTGACGCAAAGCGCTTCGCCCCAACCGGGGTTGGCGATCACCAGGTCGGGCACGAAGCCCTGGGCTTGCAGCGCGGCCATTGCCAGCATTGCTGCCCGCCCCCGCAGCACCTTGGTCTGGGCATCGCGCAGCCAGGGGTGAGGTCCGGCCTCGCCAGGCGCTGCGGGGCTGACGTTGTAGCGGTGCAGCTGCACGCCGGGCATGCCGTGGTCGGCGATGGCCAGCGCGTGAACCTCG
>CALQBT020000336.1 GCA_943328885.2 Bordetella parapertussis
AGGATCAGCGCGGCCAAAGAGGAGTCCGGCCCCAGCACCAGGATGCGGCTCGGGCCGAATGTCGCGTAGGCGAGCAGCCCGGCCATCGTGGCGTACAGGCCGCAAATGCCGGGCAAGCCGGATGCGACGGCGTACGCGATGCCCACGGGAATCAGCACCGCCGTCAATGCCAAGCCGGCCATCATGTCGTGCGGCAGCCAAGCCAGTTCGTAGTGGCGCAGAACATGCAAGCCCGGCAGCCAGCGCAACCAGCGCGTCTGGTCCTTCGCCAGCAGAGGGCGCGCGATGCGGCCGGTCTTCTGCGCGGCGGGGAGCGGGGTGGAATCGTCCATAGTGGCTTGGCGCTTTCGCTTGGGCTCAATCTCTTTCGCGCCTGTCCTTGCCGTGTTCTCCCTCGCCTTTGCCTTCGACCTCGCCGCTGGCACTGCGGTGGCAGCGCACGCAGTTGTCAAGGCTCTCGGCGACGCCTTCTTCCCGGTGCTTGGCCTGCATGTTGGCGGGCGTGTGTTCGTGACAACCGTAGCAGGTGTACTGCTTGTAGTTGTTGGCGACGTGGCAGGTCACGCAGGTCGCGTTGTGGTCCTTGTCCAGCGGGAAGAACTTGTCGTGGGCCAAGGTCGCCGGCTTCCAGGCTTCGGTCTTGTGGCACTGGTCGCAGCCGATGTTCAGAGTCTTGTGCAGGTCGTTTTTCGGCGCGTCGTGGCAGGTGTTGCAGCGGTCCCGTGCCGCTGCGCGCAGCATCGCATGCGAGAACGGCTTGCGGCTGCGCTGCGTCAGTTTCGGGCCGGCGTGGTCGCTGTGGCAGGCCATGCAGTTCTGGTCGCTCAGTTCCTGATGGAACGAAACTTTCACGGGTTTGGCGTGGACGATGGCTGCCCCCTTGGTCGTGCGCAGACCGATGTCGGGCAGCGCGTGGCAAGCAATGCATCGGTCGGCCGTGGCACCACGCAGGGGCGTGTGGCAGGCAAAGCAATCGGTGCTCAACTCGGCATGCTCACCCACCAGCGCGCCAGGCGCCACCAGCAGGTGCGGATAGACAAAGGCCAGCGCCACCAGCACCACCAGGTTGGCGCCGATCACAAGCCAGAGCCAGCGGCCCTTCACTTCCAGCTCCAAAACAGGAACTCGGCGACGATGTGCGCCAACGCCAGCACCGCAAAGGCCAGCGTGATGGGAAAGTGCACCGAGCGCCACTGTTTGACGGCGTCGAAGGTCAGGCTGTCCCAGTAGCTGCGCTCGGACTGCTGTTCGGTCGTCAGGCCCTGCGCTCGCATCAGCTGGCGCGCTTCTTCGAGACGGCGGCGCGAACGATCGAGCAAGAACTTGCCGGTCAAACCACTGGCGACATTGATGATCATCGCCACGGTGGCGAGCCAGGCCAGGATCGCATTGAAGTGGATGCCGGCGTGCACCAGCACAAGCAGCGATCCCGCCCAGGCCATGTACTCGTGCAGTCGAAGCAACTTGATGGGTTGGCCTGACCGGATCAGCTTGCGTTTGCGCAGCGAATAGGCCAGCGACCCCAGGATCATCAGGGTGCCCGGGATGCCGAGCCAGCGGCCGACCCACACGGCATTGAGCAGGTGCAGCGCCGCATCGCACAACAGCGTGGTAGCCACCAGCGCAAGCAGCGACAGGTAGAAGGGCAGCACCTCGCGGCTGAACAAACGGGCTTTCATGTCGTCAGGCGTCCAGCACCAGGGCCGACTGCGGCTTGCCGACGCACAGCAGGCAGTGGCCCTTGGGGATGTCGTGGTCGGGCTTGTCCGCGTAGGTGACGACGCCCGACAGCAAGCGGGTCTGGCAGGCGCCACAGCTGCCGGATCGACAGCCCGAATCCACCGCCAGGCCATGGCGTTCGGCAAAGTCGAGCAGGTTGGCATCCTGACCGTCCCAGGCCAGCGTGCGGCCCGAGCGGCTGAAGCGTAGATCGACGGCAGCCGAGCTCGCGACGGCGGGCTCGTTGCTCAACGGACCTGTCGGCCGCACCGAAGCTGGGCCGAAAGCCTCGAAGTGGATGTCGCCGGCCTGCACACCCCACTCGCGCAAGGCGGGCACCAGGCTGCGCATCATCGGCGGCGGACCGCAGACATAGAACTGGTGGCGGCCATGGGGCAGGGTGCGGCGCAACAATGCCAAATCGATGTAGCCGACGTGTTGGTAGTCGCGCGTCAGCAGGTCATCGGCTCCGGGGTTGCCGTACACCACGTTCAGCTTGAAGGCCGGGTGGGCAGCCGCAAGGTCTTGCAGCACCGGCTTGAAGGCATGGTCCCCGCTGCTGCGCACACCGTAGTACAGATGAACCCGTCGCTCAGGTTGCTCGGCCGCACACCAGCGCAGCATGCTCATCATCGGCGTGATGCCGATGCCGCCGGCGATGAGTACTGCCGGCACGCTGGCATCCGGGTCGATGAAGAAGTGGCCCGAGGGCGCCTTCACTTGAAGCACATCACCCACGTGCACCCGGTCATGGAAATACCCCGACGACACGCCCGGCGGTAAGCCCGGCTGTGCCGCGGGTGGCGGCACGCGTTTGACGGTGATGCGGTAGCCCGTCGGATCGGGTCGATCAGACAGCGAATAGCACCGCGTGATGCTGCGCTCGGCGGCCGACGCGGCCGCAACGCTGCCTGGCACCTTCAGCGAAAAGGTGAGGTACTGACCCGGCTGGTACGGCGTGAGCGGCGCGCCGCCGACGGGTTGAAGGTGAAACGAGCACTGAGTCTGCGCCGAATCCTCGAACTCACGACGCACGACGCGAAATTCACGCCAACCTGACCAGGCGCCAGAGCGGGGGCCCGGGGCTGCGACCACCTCCTCCATCCCGGCTGACGACGGCCCACCGGTGGTCGAGGGGCGCCGCCACATGGCAAATGCCACGCCCGCCATCACCTGCAACAGCAAGGCCAACGCGATGTAGGCGAGCAGTTGAGCGACAGTCATCGGTCAAGTGTCGTGGGCTGGGCAGAGGGCGCGAGTTGATCGCGGTCAAGCGAACAGTTCGCACCAGAAGGAGCGGCGCGGGCCCAGTTGACCGCGGCCGTAGTCGCTGTGACCGAAGTCCGAGTCCTTGAAACCCTGATGGTTTGGCGGGCGACTTGAGCGCTTGCGGCAGCACCCTCGCGCGAAGCTTGGCGTTCCCGGTTCGGAGCCGGCGCCCCGCGGAAGCTGATCAGGTGCAGCCTGGGCCGTGGCTCCAGCGCGGGAAGCAGTCTTGAGGGTGGCCGTGGGCGTGTTTGCGCTGGAGCTGGGTGGCGCACGGCCTGTGGCTGTGAAAATCTTGAGTGGCCGTGGTGACTGCCTTGATCGGCGTCTCTCATTCGATGCTTGGGTTGACCCTCATCGGATGAACACTCAAAAACACCTTTTTAGCACTTTACATGAATGGCACATAAGACTACTCTTTCAAATTGGCCATAGGGCAACTCACCCTATCTGCTGCTCTGACAGCGCCACATCAAGTTAGGGTCGCTCGGGGCCGGAGAGGACGAAACATGTCGAAGGATCGAGTCGTGTTCATGCCATGGACACAGGCCGAGCGTGCAGGGTTCGGCGATGGCGGGTTCACCTACTTTACCGAGCGACCCCAGAATCGCCCCGGGCTCGACCACACCGCCCTGTCCAAGGTGCTCGAGATCGAGAATGGCAGTCTCACCGGCCGGGTAACGGGCGCCATCGCCCAGGCCAAGGCCACCCACGCGCTTAAGCACTCCGGCCTCGACACCGCGCTGAACCTCTGTGGATAGCCCGCGCCCACCGCTGCGCGACACGCTGGTGCTGGTCATGCTGCTGTCGGCCGTCACCGGCCTCAGCCAGTTCTACCGGG
>CALQBT020000337.1 GCA_943328885.2 Bordetella parapertussis
CCCGCTCGGACCAACTCGGCCGCGACTTCACGGCCGAAGAATCGCTCAACGATGTCGATGCCCCTGGCGCGTGCCGCGGTTGCGGTGCCGGCAGTCGGCTCTACACCAAAGCAAGGTATTTCCGCCTGCTGAACGTATTGCAACAGGTAGCCGTCGTTGGCGGCGATGTCGGCCACCAGGCTGTGCCGATCCAGGCCGAAACGGCTGCACATGGCTTGCACGTAGGTCTTGGCGTGCGCCAACCACGAGCTTGAGTACGAGCTGAAATAAGCGTATTCGTCGTTGAAAAGCACTTCACTCCCGGCCACGTATTCAGTCTGCACCAACCAGCAGACTTCGCACACCAGCAGTCGCAGCGGGAACCAGGTCTCGGGTTCGAGCAGCCCTGCCGGGCTGAGATAGGCATTGGAAGGCGGCGCGCTGCCCAGGTCGAGGAAAGCTAGCGACAGCGGCGCGCTGCAGTGACGACACCTCATGCCGCGACCCCTTTGAAACTGTCGGTGACCGCGGCGTGAGCGCGGTCGCGGGCGGACAGTTCAGTGATGGGCAGGGGCCAGTCCACCGCAAGGCGTTCGTCGCTTGGGTTCAGTCCCGCTTCGGCCTGCGAAGCGTAGGCAGCGTCGTGGAGATACAGCATCTCGACATCCTCGGTCATCGATTGGAACCCGTGGGCAAATCCAGCAGGGATCAACAGAGCAAGGCCATTTGCTGCCGACAAACGCAGCGCATGCCAGCGCAGGAAGCTCGGCGACCCTTCGCGCAAGTCTACCGCCACATCCCACACCTCACCACGCAAGCAGGTCACCAGCTTGGTCTCAGCATGCGGCGCGTGCTGGAAGTGCAAGCCGCGCACAGTGCCCTGGCGCGCCGTGAAGGTATGGTTGACTTGCGCGATCGGTCGCCACCAGCCAGCAGCCGCCAACTCGTCGGCGCAGAACATGCGCGACAAAAAACCTCGGTCATCACCCAAGCGCTGTCGGCGAACCTGTTTCAGCCCGGCCAATGTTGTGTCGCTGATCTCGAGTCGGCTCATGGGCTGCACTCGAAATCATCGATCTCAGCATCGCACAATGCGCGCGCATCAGCCCCCTCACCGAAACGCCGATACCAGTGCATCGTGCGTTGCACCGCTTCGTTCAGAGGCCACTGTGGCACGACGTCGAAAACCGCGCGGGCTTGCGCGGTCTCCAAGGCCAGCTGCCGGGTTTCATGGGGCGCGTCAGGATCGGCCACGCTCACCCAGTCACCGCGCCCATAGGCTTGACGCGCCAGCGTCACCACATCGCCGACACACGCTGTTGCAGCATTGTCAGGGCCTAAGTTGTAAGCACCGGCCTTGCCAGGCGCATGCCACAGACGTTCAGCCAGTCGCAAATAAGCGGCCAAGGGCTCCAGCACATGCTGCCACGGCCGGACCGACTGAGGGCTTCTGATCTCGAGCGTCTCGCCAGATTGCCAGGCTCGCACGGCGTCGGGAATCAACCGGTCCGGCGACCAGTCGCCGCCGCCGATCACGTTGCCCGCCCTGGCAGTGGCCACCGCGACGCCCTGCGCTTGCAAAAAGGAAGCACGGTAACTGGCCACCACTATCTCGCAAGCGGCCTTGCTGGCACTGTAGGGGTCATGTCCGCCCAGCGCATCGTCCTCACGGTAGGGATAAGCCCACTCTCGGTTGAGATAGACCTTGTCGGTGGTCACCAACACCGCGACACGCAGCTTGTCAAGTCCTCGCAGCGCGTTCAGTAAATTCGCGGTACCCATCACATTGGTGTCAAAAGTGGCCAATGGATCGCGGTAGCTGGCACGAACCAGGGCTTGGGCCGCTAGATGCAGGACGATCTGCGGATCAGCACGGCGCACCGCCAGGGCCACTGTACTGGCGTCGCGAAGGTCGCAGACCACGCTGTCACACAACTGCGCCCCATCGCAGGCATCGTACAGGTTCGGCTTGGCTGCAGGGGCCAGGGCGATACCAGTGACTTGTGCGCCAAGACGGTGCAACCAAAGCGCCAGCCATGCCCCTTTGAACCCAGTATGACCCGTCAACAGCACTCGCTTGCCGTGCCAGAAGCTCTTGTCAGGGGTCATCACCAGAGCTTCCAAGGCGCTCGACCGGATTGCCACAACTCCTCCAGCATATTCTTCTCGCGCAACGTGTCCATCGGTTGCCAAAAACCGTCATGCCGGTAGGCGACGAGTTGGCCATCGGCAGCCAGGCCACTGAGCGGTTCGCCCTCCCAACTCGTAGCGTCGGCCTCGATCCGGGACAGGCATTGCGGTGACAGCACGAAAAAGCCGCCATTGATCAGGCCCCCATCGCCTCTTGGCTTTTCCATGAAACCGCGCACCCAGTCTTCCTCCAACTGCAGAGCGCCGTAGCGTCCCGGGGGTTGGACGGCGGTGATAGTGGCGTGTTTACCGTGCGCTTGGTGGAAGCGAATAGTCTGCGCGATGTCGACATCGGCCAGTCCATCGCCGTAGGTGAAGCAAAACGCCGGCTCGTCTTGGAGGTAATCGGCGACGCGTTTGAGGCGGCCCCCGGTCATCGTGCTCTCACCGGTGTCGACCAGGGTCACTTTCCAGGGTTCGGCATGACGGTGGTGGACTTCCATCTTGTTGTCGACCATGTCGAAGGTGACATCCGACATGTGCAAGAAGTAATTGGCAAAGTACTCCTTGATGACATAACCCTTGTAGCCACAACAGATGATGAATTCATTGACGCCGCCCGACGAATAGACTTTCATGATATGCCACAAGATCGGCTTGCCGCCGATCTCGATCATCGGCTTGGGCTTGAGGTTAGTTTCCTCGGCAATTCGACTGCCGTAGCCACCTGCTAGTATAACTGCTTTCATATCAATATCCAGACATTTTGATATTCATCAACCAAAATGGTCGATCGTTGATTCAGGCCACTCTAAAGCTGACCCAACAGTCTCGCCCATGCTCAATAAAACTTACGCGTCAAATCATTTTCAGCAATCATCTTATTGCCACGCCCGCGAGCCCGATCCAAATCTATCGCATGATCAGCCAACTCTCCCTTGAGCAAGACAATAGATTTTTCCAGGTCATCCGGGAAACTTGCCAGCAAGGTCACCGGCAAGTTCGTGAAATCGCGAAGCAGAGTCAAAATTTCCACGCCAAATTCTCCCACGCAGCAAAACCCATCAACCCCATTGATCAACAAGCGGTCGTGCGTCAAGAACCAAAATGCAGCTTTCGATCGGATGTCCAAGAATGGTGCCGGCAGCATCGCCTCGGCCCCCAAACCTCGCAAGCGATTGGCCAGAATATAGCTTTCCACCGGATCCTTCTGACCAAGCCAGCGCATTCGCAATGCCACCACCATGCGATCGACCACATTGCGATCAATGCCAGCACGCAGCGCCTTCAAGTCACTGGCGGTCAATCGACTGCGGGCGCGGGCCAGCATGTACTCCCAACCGCCTCGGTAGCGGTCCCAAGCGTCTAGAACTTCCAAATTCCCATTCTGAACTCGGTTATCATCGGCAAAATAGTTGGTTATGGAAATATAGAAGGGATCTTTCAAGAAAATGACATGACCGTAACTCAGGTACTCGCAGGGAATGGTGAAAGCCCAGTAAGCAAGTGGGTTGATGCTCGGCCTGGCACGCCTGAACAAGTCGGCCCGAACAATCGATATTTCAGGCCAGACATCATGTTGCACGACATGCTTGACAAGCCCCGCATGATCGTTCCTGCTAACCAGCAAGTCGTGGGGTTGCTTGTAAAAATTCCCATGGTGCTTGTTGTTGACCAAATCGAAGATGCGCCAGGGGGCGTACAGAGCGGCCGCG
>CALQBT020000338.1 GCA_943328885.2 Bordetella parapertussis
CACGCGCACCCGCGGGCTGAACCCGATTCGGTATGCCGAGATGGTGCGCGAGTACCTGCGTGACCATCAACGCATCGAGAATGCCGAGCTGCGCGAATTGCTGGGGCTGGGCAACTCACCTTCGGCGCAGGTGGAGGCGTCGCGCTACCTGAAGAAGTGGAGCCAGCCTGACGGGTTTCTGGACCGGCAGCGGGTCGGCAGCACCCATGTCTACACCCTTCGGCCGAAGGCATAGCATGGGCTTAGCAATCACCGGAACAGGGCGGACGTTGGAAAAATGTCCAGAAAAATCAATGACTTGCGGCTTAGCTTGTTAAGCACCTGCTAAGCGCCGGAGGCCCCAGCAGCATGACCGAAGACCAGCTCGAACAGGAGGCCTTGGGCTGGTTGGCCGACGTGGGCTGGCAGCACCGCTATGGCCCCGACATCGCGCCCGACGGCGCGGTACCCGAGCGCAGCGACTACCGGCAAGTGCTGCTGGTCGGGCGGCTGCGTCAGGCGATCGCGGCGCTGAACCCCGGCGTGCCGGCCGCGGCACGCGACGATGCGCTCAAACAGGTAGTGGACCTGGGCACACCGTCGCTGCTGGCAGCCAATCGCCAGTTCCACCGGCTGCTGGTGGCTGGCGTGCCGGTGCAGTACCAGCGCGACGGCCAGACCATCGGCGACTTCGTGAGGCTGATCGACTGGGCGACGCCGGCTTGCAACGAGTGGCTGGCGGTCAACCAGTTTTCGATCACCGGGGCGCACCACACGCGCCGGCCCGACATCGTGCTGTTCGTCAATGGCCTGCCGCTGGTCTTGGTCGAACTGAAGAACCCGGCCGACCCCAATGCCGATGTCTGGAAAGCCTTCGACCAGATCCAGACCTACAAGGAACAGATCGCGGACGCCTTCCAGTACAACGAGCTGCTGGTGATATCGGATGGCACCGATGCGCTGCTCGGGTCGCTGTCGGCGAACACTGAGCGCTTCATGGCCTGGCGCACGATCGACGGCGCAACGCTCGACCCGCTGGGTCCCTTCAATGAGTTGCAGACAATGGTGCGCGGGGTATTGGCGCCGCATTACCTGTTGGACTACCTACGCTTCTTCGTGCTGTTCGAGGACGATGGCGGACTGATCAAGAAGATTGCCGGCTACCACCAGTTCCACGCGGTGCGCTCGGCGATTGCCCAGGTGATCGCAGCGTCAAGCCCGTCCAGTGCGCCGAATCTCAAGGGCAAGGGCGGCGTGGTCTGGCACACCCAAGGCAGCGGCAAGAGCATCACGATGACCTGCTTTGCGGCCCGGGTGATGCAAGAGCCGCTGATGGCCAACCCGACGATCGTGGTGATCACCGACCGCAACGACCTGGATGGGCAGTTGTTCGGCGTGTTCTCGCTGGCACAAGACCTGCTGCGCGAGCAGGCTGTGCAGGCCACCACCCGACAGCAACTGCGTGTGCTGCTGGGCAACCGGCCGTCTGGTGGCATCGTGTTTGCGACGATCCAGAAGTTCATGCCCGGCGAGGACGAGGACGCTTACCCGCTGCTGTCAGACCGCCGCAACATCGTGGTGATCGCCGACGAGGCCCACCGCACGCAGTACGGTTTCGAGGCCAAGCTCAAGACCGTCAAGCAACGGCCACCGGCAGCAACCGTGGTGACCACCGGCAGCGGCGAGCCTGCACCGGTCCACGTCGGCTTTGCCCCGCCGGCTGGCACGGTGGACCGCTACCAAGTCGGCTACGCCCAGCATCTGCGCGATGCGCTGCCCAACGCCACCTTCGTGGCCTTTACCGGCACGCCGGTGTCGGGCGAGGACCGCGACACCCGTGCGGTGTTCGGTGACTACATCAGCATCTACGACATGCAGCAGGCCAAGGAGGATGGCGCGACGGTGGCCATCTACTACGAGAGCCGCTTGGCCAAGTTGGGGCTGAAAGCCGAGGAACTGGCCACGCTCGACGACGAGGTGGATGAACTGGCCGAGGACGAGGAAGAAAGCCAGCGCGCCAAGCTCAAGAGCCGCTGGGCTGCGCTGGAGCAGGTGGTGGGCGCCGAGCCCCGCATCGCGAGGGTGGCAGCCGATCTGGTGGATCATTTCGACGAGCGCGGCAAGGCACAGACCGGCAAGGCGATGGTGGTGGGCATGAGCCGCGACATCTGCGTTCGGTTGTACGACGAGATCGTCAAACTGCGCCCCGCTTGGCACAGCGCCGACCCCGAGCAAGGCGAGATCAAGGTCGTGATGACCGGATCGGCCAGCGACAAAGCACTGCTGCGGCCGCACATCTACAGCGCCCAGGTGAAGAAGCGGCTGGAGAAGCGATTCAAGGACTCCGCCGACCCGCTTCGCATGGTGATCGTGCGCGACATGTGGTTGACCGGATTCGACGCCCCTTGCGTGCACACGCTCTACATCGACAAGCCAATGAAGGGCCACAACCTGATGCAGGCGATCGCCCGGGTGAACCGGGTGTTCAAAGACAAGCAGGGCGGCCTGGTGGTGGACTACATCGGCATCGCCAACGAACTGAAGTCGGCGCTGAAAGAGTACACCGCCAGCAAAGGCAGGGGCCGACCGACGGTGGACGCCAGCGAGGCTAACAGCGTGCTGATGGAAAAGCTCGACGCGCTGCGTGGCATGTTGGGTGGCACGAACGGCAGCGGGTTCGACTACAGCGACTTCTTGAGCGGCGGCCACAAGACGCTGGCCGGTGCAGCCAACCATGTGCTGGGCATCCAGGACGGCAAGAAGCGATTTGCCGACACGGCGCTGGCGATGAGCAAGGCTTTCACCTTGTGCTGCACGCTAGACGAGGCCAAGCAAGTACGCGAGGAGGTGGCATTCTTCCAAGCGGTGAAGGTGATCCTGACCAAGCGCGAGATCACGCAGCAGAAAATGACCGACGAGGCGCGTGAGCTCGCGATCCGCCAGATCATCAATTCGGCCGTGGTGTCGGACGAGGTGGTCGACATCTTCGACGCAGTGGGTCTGGAAAAACCCAACATCGGCATCCTCGATGACGCCTTCCTGGAAGAGGTGCGCAACCTACCCGAACACAACCTGGCGGTGGAGTTGCTGGAACGGCTGCTCGAAGGCGAGATCAAGTCGCGATTCAAGGGCAACCTGGTGCAGGAACGCAAGTTCTCCGAGATGCTTGCCGATGTGGTGCAGCGATACCAGAACCGATCCATCGAGGCCGCCCAGGTGATGGAGGAACTGGTGCAGATGGCCAGAAAGTTTCGCGAAGCGGCGAACCGGGGTGAGCAGCTGGGACTGACCGAGGATGAGATCCGCTTCTATGACGCGCTGGCCAACAACGAGTCTGCCGTGCGCGAGATGGCCGACGAGACACTGAAGAAGATCGCCCAGGAACTGACCCTGAGCCTGCGGTCGAATTTGAGCGTGGACTGGTCAGCAAGGGACAGCGTGCAAGCCAAGCTGCGCCTGTTGGTCAAGCGCATCCTGCGCAAGTACAAATACCCGCCGGACCAGCAGGACGGCGCGGTGGACCTGGTGCTGCAGCAGGCAAAGGCACTGGGCGAGGCTTGGGCGTAGGCCGCCAGCAGTGACCGCATGACCCCGATGTCCAACTCGGCGTTGCCACCGAGTTGCCACATTGGGCGACCCGAGGCCCAGACGCACCCCATCGTGCGGAGCGGCACGCTAGACCCGGTACCCAGCCGCAAGTAGTCACCAAGTAGTCACCAGAGACGCATCGCGGCCCACAAAGTCAAACGGGTTAGCCCCTTGTGAGAGCTAACCCGTTGATTTTTATGGTGCGGCTGGCAGGAATCGAACCCACGACCCCTTGGTTCGTAGCCAAGTACTCTA
>CALQBT020000339.1 GCA_943328885.2 Bordetella parapertussis
AGCAGCCTTGGCCTGGGCTTCGGCCGCTTCGCGGGCCGCCTGGGCCAGTGCCTCTGCCTTGGCAAGCGCCGCAGCAGCCTCGGCAGCCTCGCGTTCGACTCGCTCGCGCTCGGCACGTGCCCGCGCCATTTCAGCCATTTCTTCTTCCTGGCGTCGCAGTTGCTCGGCCTGGGCGTTGGCCTCTTCCTCGCGGCGGTGCAGGTCAGCCTCTTCGGCCATCGACTCACCAGCGTCCTCTACACCCACTGGTGCGTCGTCACGTTTGACGAACACGCGTTTTTTGCGCACTTCAACCTGGATGGTTCGGGCCTTGCCAGACGCATCAGCTTGCTTGATCTCACTGGTGCTCTTGCGCGTCAGTGTGATCTTTTTGCGATCGGCAGTGCCGGTTCCATGCGCTTGGCGCAGGAATTCGAGCAAACGCTCCTTGTCGGACTCGGTCAGCGCGTCGTCAGGCGAACGCTTCGCGACACCGGCAGACTGCAGTTGTTCGAGCAGCGTCCCGGCAGGACGGTTGAGCTCGGCTGCGAACTGGGCGACGGTCGTCACGGCCATGGGTGGATTTCCTTGCGAAACTTCAATGCGATGCGGCGGCGGGTCGGTGGCGACTGGTCAACGGCGGTCAGGCCGTGAACCAGTGCTCCCTAGCCTTCATGATCAAGACCTTGGCAGAGGCTTCGTCGATGGCAGTCATCTCGATCAATTCATCGACCGCCAGGTCGGCCAGGTCATCCCGGCTGTGCACGCCGCCATCGGCCAGCTTCCCGATCAACTCGAGCGACAAGCCCTCGAGGTCGCGCAAATCCTGCGACACCTCTTCGACGCTCTCTTCGTGGGCGATTTCCATCGTCAACAACGCGTCCTTGGCCCGGTTGCGCAGTTCGGTGATCGTGTCCTCGTCAAAGGATTCGATCTCCAGCAATTCCTGCAAAGGCACGTAGGCAATTTCTTCCAGGCTGGTGAAGCCCTCGGCGATCAGGATGTCGGCCACTTCCACGTCGACATCGAGTTTCTCGACGAACAACCGGCGGCTCGAATCGGTCTCGATCGCTTGCTTGGCATGCGACTCTTCAGCCGACATGATGTTGATGCGCCAACCCGTCATCTCGGAGGCCAGCCGAACGTTCTGGCCACCGCGACCGATCGCGATCGCCAGATTTTCCTCGTCGACCACCACATCCATCGCATGCTTCTCCTCGTCGACGACGATCGACTGCACGTTGGCCGGGGCCAGCGCGCCGATCACGAACTGCGCAGGATCATCGGACCACAGCACGATGTCGACCCGCTCGCCGGCCAACTCATTGGTCACGCCATTGACACGCGAACCCCGCACACCCACGCAGGTACCGATCGGGTCCACGCGCTTGTCATGCGACACCACCGCGATCTTGGCGCGCGAGCCCGCATCGCGGGCGCAACTCTTGATCTCGAGCAGGCCCTGCTCCATCTCGGGCACTTCCTGCGCAAACAACTCCATCATGAAACCAGGCGCCGAGCGCGACAGCATGATCTGCGGCCCCCGAGCGGCGGTGTCGATGCCAGCGATGAAAGCCCGCACCCGGTCGCCGATGCGCAGGTTTTCCTTCGGAATCATCTCGCTGCGCTTGAGTCGACCTTCAACCCGGCCGCTCTCCACGATGATGTCACCCTTGTCAAGGCGCTTGACCGTGCCGACGAAGATCTTGTCGCCTCGCGACAGAAAATCATTGAGCAGCGTTTCACGCTCCGCATCGCGGATCTTCTGCAGGATCACCTGCTTGGCGGCCATCGCGCCAATGCGGCCGATGGGCACCGAAGCCACCGGCTCCTCGATGAAGTCGCCGACCTCGATCTCGGCAATCCGATCCAGTGCATCGGACAGCATCTCCTCGCCATCTGGGTTTTGCAGCCCGGCCTCGTTGGCCACGACCAGCCAGCGACGGAAGGTCTCATAGTTGCCAGTGTCACGGTCGACCGCGACGCGGATTTCGACCTCGCCGCCATGGAGTTTCTTGGTGGCCTGCGCAAGCGCGGCTTCGACGGCACCAAACACGACATCGCGATCCACGCTCTTCTCGCGCGAGATCGCATCGACCAACATCAACATTTCGCGGTTCATCAGTCCTGACCTCCGTCTACCTTTTCAGCCTCGGGCGCATGCCCGCGACCCTGCGCCGCATCAAACTCGGCCGACTGGCCCCGACGGCCCTTGAAGTCGACCACCGGGACAAGGCGTGCCTCGCGCACCTCGTCCAGCAAAAAATCCAAAGTCTGCCGCGTCGGCCCTTCGATCGGCGACTCGCCGGCCGCCTGCGCCTTGCCGGCTCGCTTGAGAGCCGTCCGCGACAGCGGTTTGTCCTGCGGCAACACCAGACGCCATGCAGCGTCGTTGTCACCCGAGGCCAACTCGCCTCGCCATTTCTTGCGATTTTGAAACGGCTCACGCAAGGTGAGCTCGACGTCTTCCCCGACAAAACGCTGCCAATCGGCAAGCTTCTTGAGCGGGCGGTCCAAACCGGGCGAAGACACTTCGAGACGCTCGTAATCCACCGCCTCGACCTCGAGCAAAAACTGCAGTTGCCGGGTCACCAGTTCGCAGTCTTCGACCAAGACTGAATCCCCTGGACCGACACCGTAGACCTGACCCGGCAAGCGGTCTATCGTGACGCGCAGCAAGCCCCCCGTCGATCGCTCGACGTCCACCAAGTCATAGCCCAACCCTGTGACGGTGCGCTCAAGCGTTTGCTGCCAACTCATCGTGCCCGAATCGATCCTTGTGAAAACCGACCTCTCAGTCGAAATGCGTTCAAGCAAAAAAAAAGGGCTGGAAGGTCCGCCCAACTTTGCTCTTCAGCGAAAGCGAGCATTGTAGCCTGAGCCCGTCATCACGGCAATACCCGACTGGCATTTGCGCTACGGCATGCGAGAATCTATTGCTCTCCAGACCCGTCAAACACAGGAATTCCACCCATGGGTTTTCTCGCCGGCAAGCGCTTGTTGATCACGGGCGTGCTGAACAACCGCTCAATCGCCTATGGCATCGCCCGCGCCTGCCACCGCGAAGGCGCCGAGTTGGCCTTCAGCTACCAGGGTGAGCGGTTCAAGGACCGCATCACCGAGTTTGCTGCCGATTTCGGCTCCAAGCTCGTCTTCGAATGTGATGTGGGAGACGACGCACAGATTGCAGCGCTGTTTGACCAACTCGGCCAACATTGGGATCAATTTGACGGCTTTGTTCACGCGATTGCTTTCGCGCCGCGCGAGGCCATTGCCGGTGATTTTCTCGAAGGCCTGACGCGCGAGAACTTCCGCATCGCCCATGAAATCTCAAGCTACAGCTTTCCGGCGCTGGCCAAGGCCGCACTGCCACGTTTGCGACCGGGCGCGGCACTGCTGACCTTGAGCTACCTGGGCGCGATGCGCTATGTGCCCAACTACAACACGATGGGACTGGCCAAGGCCTCGCTGGAGGCCAGCGTGCGCTTCCTGGCGCAGAGCCTGGGCGGCAAGGGCATCCGCGTGAATGCCATCTCGGCCGGCCCGATCAAGACCCTGGCCGCCTCGGGCATCAAGGATCTGGGCAAGCTGCTGGCCGAATTTGCAGCGACCACCCCGATCCAGCGAACCATCACGATCGACGATGTCGGCAACGCTGCCGCATTCCTGCTGTCGGATCTGGCCTCTGGCGTGAGCGCTGAGATCATGTACGTCGACGGCGGTTTCAGCCAAGTCGCGATGGTCAACCCACGCGCCTGACCGGCTTGCTGCCGCGCCGCTTGGGCCAAGGCGATGAGGCGTCGTCGCATCGCTTGACCGCCA
>CALQBT020000340.1 GCA_943328885.2 Bordetella parapertussis
GCCGCCGCCGATCACGATCACATGCTTGTCGGCGGCCAAAATCTGACTCTTGAGCTTGTCGCCGGCGTTGACCTTGTTCTGCTGTGGCAGAAATTCCATCGCAAAATGCACACCGTCCAGATCTCGCCCGGGCACCGGCAGGTCGCGGCTTTGTTCGGCACCGCCGGCCAGCACCACTGCGTCGAACTGGGCCTGCAGTTGCTCGGCCGTGATGGTCTGCTTGGCGTCGTTGGTCACCTTGGCGTCGCCCGGCATCGCCCCGACCAGCACACCGGTGCGAAAGCTCACGCCCTCGGCCTGCATCTGTGCGATGCGGCGATCGATGTGCGACTTTTCCATCTTGAAGTCCGGGATGCCATAGCGCAGCAAGCCGCCGATGCGGCTGTTCTTCTCGAAGACGGTGACCTCGTGGCCAGCGCGCGCGAGTTGCTGCGCTGCAGCCAGGCCGGCAGGGCCGGAGCCGATGACGGCGACCTTCTTGCCGGTCTTGACGCCAGACGGTTGCGGCGTCACCCAACCCTCAGCCCAAGCGCGATCGATGATCGCGTGCTCGATACTTTTGATGCCGACCGCGTTGTCGTTGACATTGAGCGTGCAAGCCGCTTCGCAAGGCGCTGGGCAAATGCGGCCAGTGAACTCGGGGAAGTTGTTGGTGCTGTGCAGCACGGCGATCGCGTTACGCCAGTCAGCGCGCAACACCAGGTCGTTGAAGTCAGGGATGATGTTGTTGACCGGGCAAGCACTGTTGCAGAACGGCGTGCCGCAGTCCATGCAGCGCGCGGCCTGCAGCTTGGTTTGGTCGGCGCTCAGTCCGATGACAAATTCCTTGTGGTTTTTCAGGCGCTGGGACACGGGCGAATAGCCTTCCTCCAAGCGCTCGAATTCCATGAAACCGGTGATATTTCCCATGATGTTCTGTCCTGTTGTTGGCGCGCGGCAGCTCAATGGGCCGCGACAGCCGGCGCCTCGGCGCGGACCCTGGCGGCGTTGATCTCCACCAGCGCGCGCTTGTATTCGTTGGGGAAGACCTTGACGAACCTGCCGCGCAGGCTTGCCCAGTCGTCGAGGATCTCGCGGGCGCGCAGGCTGCCAGTCCAGCTGTGGTGCTGCTCGATCAGCGCCTTGAGCAAGACCTCGTCAGTCTCGCCCTGGTGCCAGATCGCCCGATCCACCTGCGCTGCCTGCTCGCCGGTCGACAGCACCTTGACCAGCGAGACCATCGATGGGTTACAGCGCTGGGCGAACTGGCCGTCCTCATCGTAGACATAGGCGATGCCACCCGACATGCCGGCGGCAAAGTTGCGCCCGGTCTTGCCGAGCACCACGACGGTGCCACCGGTCATGTACTCGCAGCCATGGTCGCCGGTACCTTCGACCACCGCGGTCGCGCCCGACAAGCGAACCGCGAAGCGCTCGCCCGCCACACCGCGGAAAAAGGCCTCGCCGCTGGTCGCGCCGTAGAGCGCGGTGTTGCCGATGTTGATGTTCTTGGTCGCGTCACCCCGGAATTCGATCGATGGCCGCAACACCACCCGCCCGCCCGACAGCCCCTTGCCGGTGTAGTCGTTGGCGTCGCCGATCAGGTACTGGGTGATGCCCTTGGCCAGGAATGCCGCGAAACTCTGGCCGCCGGTGCCCTCCATCTGCATGAAGATGGTGTGGTCTGGCAGACCTTCGGGGCGATGGCGGATCAACTCGCCCGACAGCATCGCGCCGACGCTGCGGTTCACATTGCGCGTGCTCTCCATGAATTGCACCTTCTCGCCGCGCAGGATGGCGGGCTGGCACTTTTCGATCAGCCTGATGTCCAAAGCCCGCTCCAGCCCGTGGTCCTGCGTCTCGACGTGGTAGCGCGGCACGTCGGCCGCCACCTCGGGCTGGTGAAAGATGCGGCTGAAGTCCAGCCCCTTGGCCTTCCAGTGCGCGATGCCTTTCCTGGTGTCGAGCAGGTCGGCACGGCCGATCAGTTCATTGAAGCTGCGAATGCCCAGCTGCGCCATGATCTGGCGCGCCTCTTCAGCAACAAAGAAGAAGAAGTTGACAACATGCTCGGGCTTGCCGGCGAACTTCTTGCGCAGCAGCGGGTCTTGCGTCGCCACGCCGACCGGGCAGGTGTTCAAGTGGCACTTGCGCATCATGATGCAACCTTCGGCCACCAGCGGTGCAGTGGCGAAGCCAAATTCATCGGCACCCAGCAGCGCGCCGATCACCACATCACGGCCGGTCTTCATCTGGCCGTCGGCCTGCACCCGAACCCGGCCGCGCAGTCGGTTGAGCACCAGCGTCTGCTGGGTCTCGGCCAGACCGAGCTCCCAGGGCGTGCCGCAGTGCTTGATCGAGCTCCACGGCGAAGCCCCGGTGCCGCCGTCGTGGCCAGCGATCACCAGATGGTCGGCCTTGCACTTGGTCACACCGGCGGCGATCGTGCCGACGCCAACCTCGGACACCAGCTTGACGCTGATCGAAGCCCGCGGATTGGCGTTCTTCAGGTCGTGGATCAGCTGGGCCAGGTCCTCGATAGAGTAGATGTCGTGGTGCGGCGGCGGGCTGATCAAGCCCACGCCCGGCACGCTGTAGCGCAACATGCCGATGTAGTCGGACACCTTCCCGCCAGGCAGCTGGCCGCCTTCACCCGGCTTCGCGCCCTGGGCCATCTTGATCTGGATCTGGTCGGCCGAGACCAGGTACTCAGTCGTGACGCCGAAGCGACCTGAGGCGACCTGCTTGATCTTGCTGCGCAGGCTGTCGCCGTCCTGCATCACATAGTCGGCGGCGATGACCTTGGCGCCGATCACGTCCGACACCTTGGTGCCGGCGGTGATCCGGATGCCTTTGAGTTCTTGGCGATAGCGCGCCGGGTCCTCGCCGCCTTCGCCGGTGTTGCTCTTGCCACCGATTCGGTTCATCGCAATGGCCAGCGTCGAATGCGCCTCGGTCGAGATCGAACCCAGGCTCATCGCACCCGTGGCAAAACGCTTCACAATCTCGGCTGCCGATTCGACTTCTTCGAGCGCAATCGCCTGGCCTGGGTCGAGCTTGAACTCGAACAGGCCGCGCAGCGTGACATGGCGGCGGCTCTGGTCGTTGATCAGCTGGGCGTACTCCTTGTAGGTGTCGAACTTGCCTGAGCGTGCAGCATGCTGGAGCTTGGCAATTGCGTCAGGCGTCCACATGTGCTCCTCGCCGCGACTGCGCCAGGCGTATTCGCCACCGGCATCGAGCATCGTCGCGAGCAAGGGATCGTTGCCGAAAGCTGCGCGGTGGGTGCGCAGCGCTTCCTCGGCGACCTGAAACACGCCAATGCCGCCGACCTGGCTGGCCGTACCGCGAAAGTACTTCTGCACAAAGCCCTTCTCCAGCCCGATGGCCTCGAACAGCTGCGAGCCGCAGTAAGACATATAGGTCGACACGCCCATCTTGGACATGATTTTGGAAAGGCCCTTGCCGATCGCCTTGACGTAGTTGTAGATTGCTTTTTCGGCCGACAGATCGCCCGGCAGTTCGGCGTGCAATGCCGCCAGGGTTTCCATCGCCAGGTAGGGATGGACGGCCTCGGCGCCATAGCCTGCGAGCACCGCGAAGTGATGCACCTCGCGCGCCGAACCGGTCTCGACCACCAGCCCAGCCGTGGTGCGCAGCCCCTCACGCACCAGGTGGTGGTGGATGGCCGAGAGCGCCAGCAGCGCCGGAATTGCCACCTGCTCGCGGCCCATCGCCCGGTCGGTGATGATCAGGATGTTGTGGCCACCCTGGATCGCGTCGACCGCCTGGGCGCATAGCGAGGCGAGCTTGGCCTCGAC
>CALQBT020000341.1 GCA_943328885.2 Bordetella parapertussis
AAGCGATCCAGGTCCATCACCTTGCGCCAGGCGGCGACGAAGTCACGCACGAATCTCTCACTGGCATCAGCGCCCGCGTACACCTCGGCCAACGCGCGCAGCACCGAATTCGAGCCGAAGACCAGGTCGGCGCGCGTGGCGGTCCACTTCGTCTTGCCGGTCTGACGGTCCTTGCCTTCGTACACGCCGCCTGCCGGCTTCCATTCCGTGCCCATGTCGAGCAATTTGGCAAAGAAGTCGGTCGAGAGCACGCCCGGCCGGTCGGTGAAAACGCCGTGCTTACTGCCACCCGCGTTGGCGCCCAGCACGCGCAAGCCACCCACGAGCACCGTCATCTCGGGCGCGGTCAGCGTGAGCAACTGCGCCTTGTCGACCAGGAACTGCTCGATCGGCACGCTGGCCGGGCCCTTGAAGTAGTTGCGGAAGCCGTCGGCTACCGGCTCCAAGAAGGCGAACGACTCGACGTCGGTCTGCTGCTGTGTCGCGTCCACCCGGCCGGGCGTGAACGGCACCTCGACGGCCACGCCGGCCGCCTGCGCGGCCTGCTCGACGCCGACGTTGCCGGCCAGCACGATCACGTCGGCCAACGACAGCTTGCCCGAGGCCCTCTGGATATCCTCCAGCCAGGCCAGCGCACCCGCCAGTTCACCCGGCGTGTTGGCTTCCCAGTTCTTTTGCGGCGCCAGGCGGATGCGTGCACCGTTGGCGCCACCGCGCTTGTCGCCGCCGCGGAAGGTCGAGGCCGAGGCCCAGGCGGTCGAGACGAGCTGCGCGACCGTCAGGCCCGATGCGACGATCTTCGCCTTGACGTCGGCGATGTCGGCGGCGCTCGGCGCCGGCAGCGCGGCCTGGGGCAGCGAGTCCTGCCAAATCAGGTCTTCTCTCGGCACCTCGGGGCCGAGATAGCGCGATTTCGGTCCCAGGTCGCGGTGCGTTAACTTGAACCAGGCGTGTGCGAAAGCGTCGGCGAAGGCCTGCGGGTTGTCGAGGAAGCGGCGCGAGATCTTCTCGAACTCCGGATCCATCCGCATCGTCAGGTCTGTGGTCAGCATCGTCGGCCTGTGCTTCTTGCCGGGGATGTGCGCGTCGGGAATGATCTCCGGCGCGTCCTTGGCCACCCACTGCTTCGCGCCGGCGGGCGAATAGGTTAGCACCCAGTCGTACTTGAACAGGTGCTCGAAGAAATCGTTGCTCCAGCGCGCCGGCGTGGTGGTCCAAGTGACCTCCAGGCCGCTTGAGACGGTGTCCTTGCCGTGGCCGCTGCCGAAGTTGCTGGTCCAGCCCAGGCCCTGTGCCTCTAGGGGCGCGCCTTCGGGCTCGGGGCCCTTGTGCGATTCCGGCGCGGCGCCGTGCGCCTTGCCGAAGGTGTGGCCGCCGGCGATGAGGGCAACGATCTCCTCGTCGTTCATCGCCATGCGGTTGAAGGTCGCGCGGATGTCCTTGGCCGCGGCGACCGGGTCGCCACTGGCGTTGGGGCCCTCCGGGTTGACGTAGATGAGGCCCATATGGGTGGCGGCGAGCGGCTGGTCGAGGTCGCGGTCACCGGTGAAGCGCTTGTCGGTGGCCAGCCAGGTCGTTTCGCTGCCCCAGTTGACGTCGTGGTCGGGTTCCCAAACGTCTGGGCGGCCCGCGGCGAAGCCGGCGGTTCGGAATCCCATCGATTCCAGCGCCACGTTGCCGGCCAGCAGCAGCAGATCGGCCCAGCTGATCTTCTGGCCGTACTTCTGCTTGATCGGCCACAGCAGGCGGCGCGACTTGTCGATGTTCACGTTGTCGGGCCAGCTGTTGAGCGGCGCGAAGCGCTGCTGCCCGCGCCCGCCGCCGCCGCGGCCGTCGGCCGTGCGGTAGGTGCCGGCGGCGTGCCAGGCCATGCGGACGAACTGCGGGCCATAGTGGCCGAAGTCGGCCGGCCACCAGCCCTGCGAGTCGGTCATCAGCGCGAGCAAGTCCTTCTTCAGCGCGAAGTAATCGAGCTTCTTGAATTCCTCGGCATAGTCGAAGTTGGCACCCAGCGGGTCGGACTTGCTCGAGTGCTGGCTCAGCAACTCCAGACGCAGCTGGCTGGGCCACCAGTCCTTGTTCGTCGTGCCGCCGCCGGCGGCGTGGTTGAACGGACACTTTGCTTCGTTTGACATCGCTCTCTCCTTCGGTGGTCGGGTCCTGAGCGCCGCTACGTCCACGGCGCTTCAGACTCAGCAAGAATGGTATTTCTATGGTGTCGAGTCTTCCGATTGAAAACTTCTAACGCACTGATACTCGATCTCGAGCTCAGTCGCACAGCGGCCTCAGGTCCAGGTGGGCTTGCGCATCGTCGCTTCACCCATCACGCCCTGTCAAGCCGAGTCTTACTGGGGTTATGGAGATCTTCCTAAGCCGGGCTTCGAAGCCGGCATCGGTTCGTCGATCCCTTGCAGGCGCTGCGGGGTGCGGGCGAGGCCCGGAGTCCCTGTCACCGTCGGCCGCCGCTCCTGGAAGTCAACCACAAGTACTCAGCGTACCGGCGTACGCTCGACGCCATGTGCTGGCGGGGAGATCTGGCAGCAAAGCGACCGGCCGCTGTCGGCGACAGGCATCCTGCAGAAAGTCAAAGACCGCTACGCGCACACGCCTTGTCGCTCACCTTGTCGCTCACTTTGTAGATCAGGATGTTCCAGCATCTCCAGGCAAGTCGCCGGGCGAGTACGGTCACAGGCCTTGATGGGAACGAGGTGCGTAGCGATCATGTTCGGTGATGGAAAGGCATGCCGAGGCTGTGATGCGAATATTTGCCAACCACGACACATCGACTCGGAGCCGAAATTCTCCCGGACGAGCCCCTCGCGCCTCAGCGCTCGAACGTCGAGCACTGAACGCAGGCGCGCCCCGGGCTCTCTCATTCAAACATGCTGCGCCTAGCCTCTCTGCCGGCCATCACCTCACTGAATCGGCGGCCGCCAATGGCGCCACCATCCACCACGATGTCGACGCCGTTGACAAATGACGATTCGTCACTGGCCAGGTAGATAGCGGCACTGACGATGTCGTCCGGTATTCCTGCACGCGGTACTGCTTGCATCTTGCTCAGCACTACCTTCACTTTCTCGGCACTTGCTTCGGCCGCAGCATCATTTAGACCATACGCCTTGCCGAAGATGCCAGTGGCAATGCCGCCCGGAGAAATGGAATTGACGCGGACGCTGTCTTCACCCAGTTCCAACGCCGCGCAGCGGCTCAGGTGAATCAGGGCGGCTTTGGCGGCTGAGTAGCCCAGCGTGCCCGCATAGCCAGCGCGGTGTCCTGCAATGGAGCCGATGTTGATGATGCTGCCCTGCTGCTGCGATGTAAGCGTCTGGGCGCGGCATCTTGAGTCTGTTCTGCCAATCGAAGACGATCGAGTGCATTGATTCACTCATGGACTCGAGGGTATCGTGGCAGATGAAGTTCAGGCCCAGCGGCCCAGGCGCAGGCACAGTTCGGAATTCAAGGCGCAGGTAATTCAAGATTGCGGCCAAGCAGGCGTGTCGATCAGGTCGATTGCACAGTTACACAACGTTGATCCCAGCTTGGTGCGGCATTGGTTGGCAGTTCACCGGGCGCAGGCAGGTGCGGTTGCTGTGGCGGGGGAATCTCAGCCAATCGGCCGGCATCGACCGATGGAGGTAAATGGCCAATTTCTGGCTGTCGAGTTTGACAAGAAAGACTCGGCCGCTGATGGCATTCGCCTCGAACTGCGCAGAGGCACGGCCACAGCGGTGGTCGACTGGCCGGTGCAGGATTCTGTTGCCTGTGGCGCCTGGTTGCGCGAGTGGCTGCGA
>CALQBT020000342.1 GCA_943328885.2 Bordetella parapertussis
GCTTTGTGCTTGCCGCGCAAACGGAGTGCCACTTCGCTGGCGACACGTCCGAGCACCTTGTTGGTGGCATCAAGCACAAACCACTCGTGCGTCACCTCGGCCGGCTTGGCGCTGAAGGTCTTCATGAGGGTCTTTCGGGTTGGGCCGGCGCCCGACATGGGTACCGTACCGCTGACAGCACTTCGGTGCTTGAAGCCTCCACCTCGGAACCGCTTATCAAGGCGACCTCTCGGTTTTTGCAGCCAGCTTCTGAGGTCTCGCGGCCCGATCACAAGGTATCAGGACGTCAAAACCCATTGCACCACCCCGCCGTCATTGGGGGCAGCCGAGCATTGTAGCCGCAAGCAAGCTGCTGGTGGGTTTCATCCTCAAGCTGGCGCAGATCCATCCGTTGCGGTTGCGGGTGACGCTGCCAGCCGTGTTGTACGGCCGCATCAAGCCCGGCTCGTGGGCCGAGGTGAAGCCCGAGAAACCCGCCGACGGCCGCCATGCCGCCACCGTGACCGGCATCGACAAACTGGTGGACGCGCACCTTCCAGGTGCGACTGGCGTTGACCAGCGCCAGCCGCACGCTGCCGGCCGGGCTGAAGTGCTGGGTCAGCTTGCCCGGCGTGTGAGGCAGCGCCGCGGGATCAGTCGGCCGCGAAGCAGTAGTACAGGCCGCCACCGCCGGTGGACCTGAGCTGCTCGGCGCTGCAGCCGCGCGACGGGTGCGACGAGTTCCAGGACTTGGCCGGTACGCTCTCGTCGAGCCCGGTCTTGTCGTGGTGGCCGACCATCGCCGCACCGCCGCTGCTCATCGTCCAGTTGCCGCAGGTCGAGTTGGCGTCATCGGCGATGAAAGTGCCGTTGGGCTGCGAGCCGGTCAGCACGTCGTGCAGGTTGGGCGTGTCGCCGCGGCCGTTGATCGGGTTGCCGGCTTCGGTCAGCGCGGTCAGCTTGCTCAGGTTGTTGGCACCGTGCAACTGCGCCACGTCAGGGGCGATCACCACGCCCTTGGCGTTTTGCCACGGGCCGTTGCCGATCCGGTCGCGTGCGTTGACGCCGGCCTGCCCGGCCACCGGTTGGACGCTGAGGTAGGCGCGCCAGTTGCGCTGGCCGGCACCGGCCGCCGCGGCCAGGGTCTGACAGTGTTTGTCGGCGCCGGCCAGGCCGCCCAGGTCACCGCCCTTGCCCGGGTTGGTGCTGGTGACAAAAAAGCCCAGGCCGCTCTTGGCCGGCATCATGGCGCTGCAGGCGCCCAGCGCCACCACGGCGGCGGCCGAGCCGCCCAGCAAAGACCAACGGATCGATTGACGCATGCTTGAATCTCCAGAAGAAGAGGGGTAGCCCGGAGAATAGTGTTTTCAAACGCTGTTTTTCCTTCCCTTAGCACCCCGAACAGGGCCCCCGACACGTGTGAGTCGGTCTTTGAAGGTGGCTGCGTTCTGTGGCGCGTTGACAGCGCCGCCGAGAGCGTTTTTTCGGGCACTGCGGTCACGGGCGGAGGTCGGCGTGCCGTCGTCAACGCCCCGGTTGCTGAGCTCGGGTGACTGCGTGTTCCTCGAGGTTCAGCGCTTCGACCGCATCGGCAAGTCCGGCCGCGTGGGCATGCTCTCGGCCGGTACGGTCGCCGACGAATTTTTCGGGATGCGCGACACTTGGCCGGCGTTTGCGGCCCGCTGCGTGCAGGCCAAGCACCTCTCGGCCGCGCACGCACGCCGCGGTGACACCCTGGCGGCGTTCAGCGAGCTCATCGGCAACAGCGACCGTCACTTCGAGAACATCTCGCTGCTCAGCGACGAAAACGGCGATTACGCTGGCATCGCCAGATGGCCAGATGGCCACGCCTCAAGAGGTGATGCTTGGGCGGTGTGCGGATTGGGGAACGGCTGAGAGCTTGGGCGCGGCCGTGAAAGCCGGCGCCCGATGTTCCAGCGTCAGTTCATGTTTGATGGCCTGGCCTCTCGCCAGCGACGGCCCTGACGGCCTTGGCGCGCCGCTCATCCCGCGCCACCACTGCGTCGTCGGACTTCGCCGATGAAGGCAGTAGCAGGCCTTCGTGCAGGGCCACATGCTCGAGCGCGGCCTCGAAACGAGTGCGTGAGGCCGTGGCAACCTGGCGCAAGTAGGTGTGCAGTTCGGCGTCGGCCGCGTTGAGGTGCTCGCACTCGGCGCTGTAGGCCTCGAAGTGCGAGAGTTGCATCAGCAGTTCGGTCACATGGCGCGGGCACTCGCAGGCGATCGTCGACGACCGGTTCATGAAGTCAGCGAGGGCTGCGTCGCTCCAGCGGCGCGCCGGCACGGGATCGGCCCCAGGCTTGGACAGATCGGCTGCGGACCGCGGTGCCGCGGCCGCCTTGGCTGACAGGCTGTTCAGCCATTGCGCCACCACCGCGTCGGGCTGCGGTTCTCGCAGCAAGGCCGTGCCAGACGTCGCGAGTGCCTCGCACACGGGGTCGGCAGCAAAGCTGTACAGAACGGCTTTCGGCACCCCCACAAGAGCCGGGGCAGCCGCTTCGACGGCAGCCAGCCAGCCCCCGTTCAATTGCGGCTCATGGAAGAGCAAAGCGTCGAGGTGCGAACCCTGCAATCTGGCAGCGGCCTGCGCAATATCGTCGAACGGCCCCAACAACACCACGGGTCGGTCCAGCCGACGCAGCAGCGCGGGTCGCTGCAAGCGCGTGCCCAGCGCCGCGCCAACCACTGCCAGCCGCCAGGCCCGCACGGGCGGCGCGTGGGTCACATCCGAGCGTTCGTTGCGCTGGGTGGCCGCCAACGCCTGTGCATGCGTGGATGCCACTTGCTGCAGCTGCGGCATGTCCAGCGCAGCCAGGCTGCCGATGGCGTGACCCAGGTCTGTCAGCTGTTTGATCAACGCCAGCCGTCGAATGTCGTCGGCCGAGTACAGGCGCTGGCCGCTGGGTGTCAGCGCTGGCTGGGTCAACCGGTAGCGGCGCTCCCACACGCGCAGCGTCGCCACCGGCATGCGCAACATGCGCGCCACAGCGCCGCTTCGGTGGAGCGACGCAACCGAAGCACCCTTCGCGGGCAGGGGTGCTTGCATCGACGACTCCGTTTTTTTCAAGATTACTTCTCAATTGACTCTGACTTGACGCCAATTATACGGAATTTATGGTGAACTTACGATCTAACGAACGGTAAATGAATCGATAATGTCGTACACTGTGCTTGATGATGACCCGCGAACCTTATGCCCTTGACTGTGGAGACTTTCTCGGCGGCCGCAGCGTCGAAGGAGGCTGGCTATCGGCTCAAGCGCTGCTTGCTTCGCTGCTGCAGCCCTCGTCGGTTCCGACGGGTGCGTCCATCACATGCGCCGAGACTGAAGCGCTTGATTCCAAACCCCACAAGCGCCCGGGCGCTTCGCTGCCTGAGCTTTTCGTCAATGTTTCTCACCACCCCCTGAAGGAATCCCAAGTGAATCAATCCGTCCCCCGCCGCGTGTTTCTGATGACGCTGGCTGCTTCCGGCGCAGCGCTGGCCACTGCTGCACAGGCCCAGGCCCTGGTCGACGAAAAGGACGCGCAGGCCGTCGCGCTGGGCTATGTGGCAGACGCCAAGCGCGTCGATGTCAAGAAGTACACCAAGTTCGCCGCCGGCCAGAACTGCGCCAATTGCGCGCTCTACCAGGGCAAGCCTGCCGACAAGGCGGGCGGCTGTCCGCTTTTCGCCGGCAAGCAGGTGACCAGCGCTGGCTGGTGCAGCGCCTGGGCGAAGAAGGCTTGAACGCCGGGGGCGGCCGCGGGGGGAAGCGGTGACGCTGCGCACCGCCGGCTTTCGCGGCAACAA
>CALQBT020000343.1 GCA_943328885.2 Bordetella parapertussis
GCGCTGGCCCATGCCCGCAAGCAATCGACCCAGGCCGAGGCCGCTTGACAAGCTCTGGAGCAAAGAGATGAGTGACCACAAAACGAACGACCTCAGCGCCAACCCCAGCGCCGACGCCAGCGCCAACCACGAATGGCCGCTGTGGGAGGTTTTTGTTCGCACCAAAGCTGGGTTAGACCACAAGCACTGCGGCAGCTTGCACGCGGCCGACCCCCAACTCGCGATCCAGCTCGCGCGCGATGTCTACACGCGGCGCCAGGAGGGTTGCAGCGTCTGGGTCGTGCGGTCTGACCAGATCGTCGCCAGCGACCCGGCTGACAAGGCCATGTACTTCGACCCGGCCGAAGACAAGGTCTACCGCCACCCGACTTTCTACAAGCTCCCGCCCGAAGTCGACCACATGTGAAAAGGTGAGTGGCTTCCTGCTGCGCGGTCCGATCTCGGTCCTGCGCTGCTCGCCGTACGGGTGGTCGGCTGCGCTGCTGAACTTGACAAGACCGCCGACCTCGAACCGCTCGCGACGGAATCCACATCACCTTTTTGAGTCTTTATGACTGCATCGATTCAAATCCATCACGACGCCGCGACGCAATACCTGCTGCGCCTGGGCGACACCTGCTTGATCCTGGGCCAGCGCCTGGGCGAGTGGTGCGGCCACGCGCCGGTGCTCGAGGAAGACATCGCGCTGGCCAACATCGCGCTCGACCTGGTCGGCCAAGCCCGCGCGCTGCTGACACACGCCGGGCGCAGCGGCGGCTTTGACGAGGACCAGCTCGCTTTTTTGCGCGACGAGCGCGATTACCTGAACCCGACGCTGGTCGAGCTGCCGCGCGGCGACTTCGCTTTCACGGTGCTGCGCAATCTGATGGTCTCGACCTGGCTCAAGCTGATCTGGGCGTCGCTGGCTGACTCGAGCGACGCCGAGCTTGCGGCCATCGCCGGCAAGGCGATCAAGGAAGCGCGCTACCACCAGCAGCATTCGGCCGACTGGCTGGTTCGGCTGGGTGATGGCACGGTTGAATCGAAGAAACGCTGCGAATTGGCGTTGTCAGCGCTGTGGCGCTACGCGGGCGAACTGTTCGAGGACGACGCGGTGGACGCGGCTGCGCACGCGACCGGTCTGGGGCCGGCCTGGTCGTCGCTGCATGCTCAGTGGCGTGCCGAGATGGCCGAGGTGCTGGCCGAGGCGACGCTGGCCGCACCCGAGGACTCGGTGTTTCGCAGCACCGGCAAGCGCGGTGTTCACAGCGAGCACATGGGCCGCTTGCTGGCAGAGATGCAGCATCTGCAACGCAGCTTTCCGGGCGGCGCATGGTGACAGGCGCTGCGCTGGTCGACCCGAGGCGGGCCGAGCGCGCCTGGGCAGTGTTGGCGACCGTGCTCGACCCTGAGGTGCCCGCGCTGTCGGTGCGCGATCTGGGGATCGTGCGCGACGTCATCGAGCACGAGGATGGACTGGAGATCGTGCTGACCCTCACTTACTCGGGATGTCCGGCCACCGAGGTCATAGCGCAAGACTGTTTGGACGCGATCGCCGCCGCTGGTCTGGGGGCGGCCTGGGTCACGCTGCGCCGGGCGCCGGCCTGGACGACCGACTGGATCAGCGACGAGGGCCGGCGCAAGCTTCGTGACTACGGCATTGCCCCGCCCGGTCCGGTTGAGCCCGGCGCTGGCGTGGCGATGCGCATCGTTCGCCGGCGCGCGGCGCCAGCGCTGGCCTGCCCGCGCTGCGCCAGCGTGCAGACCGAGCGCCTGTCGGCGTTCGGCTCGACCGCCTGCAAGTCGCTCTACCGCTGCACCGCATGCCGCGAGCCTTTCGAGCACTTCAAACCGATATGAAATTCCCCTGCGGCGTCCACTTGGCCGGGATGGCCGAACCCACCTCTCCATGTTCGATGGCTTGCCGAGAAATCTGATGAGCACTCCGCTGTTCCACCCGCTGCGCGTTCGCGCCGTCGAGCCCGACACGGCCGAGGCGGTGATCGTCTCGTTCGAGGTGCCCACCGAATTGCGCGCGACCTTCGGTTTCATCCAAGGCCAGTACCTGACCTTGCGCCAGCAGATCGACGGCCAGGACTTGCGCCGGTCTTACTCGATCTGCGCCGGTGTCGATGACGGCGAGCTGCGCGTGGGTGTGCGCAAGGTGCGCGGTGGGCTGTTCTCGAACTGGATCAACGAGCAGCTGCGGGCCGGTGACACGATCAGCGTGATGGCGCCGCAAGGACGCTTTTATGTACCGTTAGAACCTGCCGCGCACCGCCACCATGTCGGCTTTGCCGGCGGCAGCGGCATCACGCCGATCCTGTCGATCATGAAGACAGTGCTCGCGCGCGAGCCGCACAGCCGTTTCACGCTGGTCTATGGCAACCGCTCGCTCAAGTCCACGATGTTCAAGGAGGAGATCGAGGACTTGAAGAACCGTTACATGACGCGGCTGGTGCTGCTGCATGTGTTCTCGGACGAGCAGACCGATTCGCCGCTCAACATGGGGCTGATGAACCGCGACAAGATTGCCGAACTGCTGGCGGGCGTGCTGCCGGCCGGGAGCATCGCGCAGGCTTACCTCTGTGGGCCGTTCCAGATGAACGACGAGGTCGAGGCCGCGCTGCTGGCAGCGGGCCTGCCCGAGGACCGCATCCACATCGAGCGCTTCGGTGTTGTGGCGTCTGCAGGGTCGGCCGGTGCGGCTTCGGTTGGCGCGGCGGTCCACGAAGCCAGGCCGGGCGACGCCGAGCGGGCGCGCATCGTGATCATCCGCGACGGCTTGCGGCGCGAGATCGATTTTCAGCGCGACCAGCCCAGCATCCTCGACGCTGCGGCTGCTGCCGGGCTGGAACTGCCTTTCTCCTGCACCTCGGGCGTGTGCGGCACCTGCCGCGCCAAGGTGGTCGAGGGCGATGTGCGGATGGACCGCAACTTCGCGCTCGACAAGGCCGATGTCGCGGCAGGCTTTGTGCTGGCCTGCCAGGCGCACCCGATCACGCCGTACCTTGTGCTGTCGTTCGACGAGCGCTGAGAGGCTGCGCATGAAGCTGCTGCGCAACGCGACCTCGGGCGACTCGCCACGGTTCGAGCACGCCTGCTGAAGCGATCCATCTCGATGGCACGCGGCCGCGCAGCGGGATACGACGATCAGCGAGAACTGATCCTGGCGCACGCTGCGGCGCTGTTTGCGCAGCGCGGCTACCCCGCGACTTCGATGAACGAGGTCGCGCAAGCCTGCGGCCTGTCCAAGGCCACGCTCTACCACTACTACCGCGACAAGTACGCATTGCTGGTCAGCATCGCCGAGGGCCATGTGCGCAAGCTCGACACGCTGGTGGCCGAGGTGCTGGCGCAGGGCCTGGCGCCCGAGATGCGGCTGCGCGCGCTGATCCGCCGCATCGTTGCCGAGTACGCCGGCGCCCAGCATGCGCACCGGGTGCTGACCGAGGACGTGAGGTTTCTCGAGCCTGCTGACCGAGAGCGCGTGTTAGGCCACGAGCGTGCGGTGGTCGCGGGCTTCGCGCAGGCGGTGGCTGGTCTGCGGCCCGAGCTGGCAGCGGCCGCGCTGGCCAAGCCGATGACCATGCTGCTGTTCGGCATGCTGAACTGGATGTTCACCTGGGTGCAGCCCAACGGTGCGCTAGACCACGACACGCTGGCACCGATGGTGGCCGATCTGTTCCTGGGCGGGCTGCCGGCCGTCCAGCCCCCGAAGGCTGGCGACGTGCCGGTGCGTCAACCTGGACCTGAAAGCCCACGACATGACACAGACCTTTCAGAGAAAGCGCTGACCGTGAGCCACAA
>CALQBT020000344.1 GCA_943328885.2 Bordetella parapertussis
CACGGCCTCGCAGAGCTCGGCCGGTTCGCCAGGCGACCAAACGTCCGCAGGGACGTTTGGTCGTCCGGGCTCACCCACCGCAGCCGCCTAGCGTGACTTTGACTTCCTTGGCCGAGTACAGAACCCTGCCGTCGGCCATCATCGCCACCGCGAAGACGTTCGACGACTGGCCCATCTTCACGCGGGTCGAGATGTTGGCGTCCACCGCGTCGGTGACGTCGAAGATCGCCGACAGGATCGCCGGGTTCTTCTCGACCAGCAACAGCAAGCGCTTGACGCCTGGCAGTGCGGTGGCCGCACCTATCGGCACCACGGCGCCGTTTTCCGCGATGTCCGGGCCGCTGACCGTGATGTCCTTGCTCTCGGTCGGTGCGCCGGTGCCCATGGCCTTCGACAGCTCGGCCAGGGTCTTGGCGTCGAAAGCGGCGCTGTTGTAGCCGCTCACCTGGGCGCCGGCGATGCCGGGCAGCAGTCCTAGCGCAGCCAGCATGCCGGCCACTTGGGCCGAGCGGAAAAGAATTTTTCGACGTGTCTGCATGAACTTCTCCTGGGATCCTTGGATGCTAGGGCCGCGCTGCGGCCTCGATGATGGGGGTCCGTCCCCAGATGTCATGTCGGCTACTGGCTTGCCGGGCTGTCATTTCATGGCCTGGGCGGTCAGCCAATGGGCGATGGTGTCAGCATCGGTATCGCCCAGCGGCAGCGGTGGCATCGGGATCGAGCCCCACAGACCTGAGCCGCTGCAGTGGATTTTGCCCTTCGGATAGACCACGCCATCCGGCCGCTCGCCGCAGCGCTTGGCCAGCTCGCGAAAACGGGGGTCGACGCCGCGGTGGTCGACGCCGTGGCAGGCCAGGCCGCTGAATTTTTCCGTCGTCGCGACGGCGGTGGCACCCGCGCTGGCGGCTGCGGCGGGCGCGGCGACCGAGCCCTGGGTCATGGTCGGGCTGGCATCGGCCGGGTGGTGTCGGCGCCACGCTGCGGGCCCACGGCGCGGTTCTGTTCGGCCAGGTTGCCATGCGCGTTGCGGGCGAAGTCGGGCAGCACGGACGCCAGCACCGGCTCGGGCGCGCAGTTGTTCATGCAGGCCACGGCCTTCACGTCGGGCTTGCCGCCGTTGCCCAAGCCGCTCTTGCCGGCCGCCGCGCCGGGCCAAAGCCCGTGGTCGGTGGTGATGCCATGGCGGTTGGGCAGAAGTTTCTGTGTCGCCGCGATGTTGGCGTGCGACAGGCTGTAGTGCTCGGGCACGATGTTGCCCAGGTACAGCAAGTAGGCGGTGACGGCATAGACCTCGTCGGGCTTGAGCGACTTGGACGCCGTCCAGGGCATCGCCCGGGAGATGTAGTCCCACAGCGTGGACAAGGTCGACAACTTCATCAGCGTGCTGCGGCCGGGGTACGCGGCGTCGGTCAAGCGCGCTGCCTGTCCGGTCTTGATGTCTTGCGCGGTGGTGCCGCCCGCCAGCGGCGAGGACGTCTGGTTGCTCTCACCGAACACGCCGTGGCAGGACGCGCACTGGGCTTCCCAGATGACCATGCCTTGCGCTACGCTGCCGCTGCCCGCGGGCAGACCCTTGAAGTCGGGCCGCACGTCGATGTTCCAGGCCGCCACCTCCTGGGGCGTGGCGTCGCGGCCGATGCCGGGGTAGGGTGTTTTGGCCGCCACCGCGACCCCCAGGGCCAGCAGCGCCGCGGCGACCAGCGCGTCACGCCAACTGGACATTCTTCACCTCGCCGCTGTCTTGCACCCACCAGGTCTGCACGGCATTGTTGTGGTAGATCGAGCGGCTGCCGCGCACCGCGCGCAGCTGTTGGATCGTCGGTTGTACATAGCCTGTGTCGTCGATCGCCCGGCTCTGGACCAGCGCTGCCTTGCCGTCCCACACCCAGTCGAGCTTGAAGCGTGTCAGGCACTTGCTGAGCACCGGGGTCTCCAGCCTGGCGCTGCGCCAGTTGCGGCCCCCGTCGACCGACACGTCCACGCGCTTGACCTTGCCGCGGCCCGACCAGGCCAGGCCGCTGATGCTGTAGTAGCCCTGGTCGAGCAGCACCTGTCCGCCCGACGGGGTGGTGACCACGCTCTTGCATTCCTGCGTGCTGGTGTACTGGCGGTGCTTGCCGCTGGGCAGCAGGTCCACGTATTGGAGGGTCTCGTCCTTGGTGCCATAGGGCTGGTCGCCCACTTCGATGCGCCGCAGGTACTTGACCCAGCTCACGCCCTGCACGCCGGGCACCACCAGGCGCAGCGGGTAGCCGTTCTCCGGTCGCAGCATTTCGCCGTTCTGGCCGTAGGCCACGATGACCTCGCCGTTTTCGACCAGTTCCATCGGCACGGTGCGCGTCATCGACGAGCCGTCAGCGCCTTCGGCCAGCACGAAGCGGCCGCGTCGGCGGTCGACGCCGGCCATGTCGAGCAAGACCTTCAACGGCACGCCTGTGAATTCGCTGCAACTGAGCATGCCGTGGCTGTACTGGCAGGTGGGCACGGCCACGTTGCCCCATTCCATGCCGGTGTTGGCGCTGCATTCGATGAAGTGAAAGCGGCTCACCGCAGGCAGCCGCATCAATTCGTCCAGCGTGAAGACCAACGGCTTCTTCAGCATCTGGTCGTCCGAGCCGTTGACCATCAGCCGGTGTTTGCTGGGGTCGATGTCCCACCAGCCCTGGTGGTGGCGTTCGAAGTGCAGGCCGCTGGGCGTGACGATGCCAAACAGCGACTGCAAGGGCGCGAACGACACCGATGATTGCGGGGTCTGGGTCAGCCCCGGGCTGGGCCGGCGTTGCACCTGGGTCTCGAACTTCGACGGCTTGCCGTAGCCCTCGGTGAGCACCGGCAGTCCGAGTTTGCGGGAGTGCTCGGGCAACTGCAGGATGTTGGCATCACCTTCGGCGAGCACGGGCTTGGCCTGCGCGGCCACCAGGGGTGCTGCAGTGGCAGCAGCAAAGGCCTGACGGATGAAATCGCGACGGCCGGCCCTGGACTCGGCCAAGACCTGGCCGACGCCCTTGGCATCGAGAAAGTTTTCCGGCGCCCTGAGCAAGCGGCCCGGTGGCGCAGAGGCGCGATCCAAAGAAAGTCTCCTGTTCAGCCTGCCACCGAGCGCCGCGCCACGAGGCAGGCGGCCGCAGTCACGGATGGGTGTTTCTGCAAGCCGGTGCGAGCAGCCTGAAATCGTCGGTGACGCGAGCCTTTGCTGCCGAGCAGAGAATGCTGCGTGGCGCGCTGGCGTCGTTCCGGCTGAAGGGGCTCGGCGCTTGGCGGGGCCTACTTGCTACCGCGGGCCTTGAACTCCTGCTTGCCCTTCTGAATCGCAGCCCACAACTCAGGTGCGGCGCCGCCAGCATCCTTGACCATCTGTTCCTGGTTTGGAATCACCAGCTTGGAAAAGTCCGCGCGCTGGGCAACCGTCAACTCATGGATGACACCGCCCTTGGCCTTGAACTCATCCATCTTCGGCTTGACGCTCGCATCGACATCGCGACGCATCCGTGGCGTGTCGGGCACCGCGGCCTGCACCATCGCTTTTTGCTCTGCGCTCAAGGTATCCCAGAGGCGCTTGTTGATCACGAACGCTGACGGATGGTGCAAGTGTTGAGTGGTCACGTAATGCGGCGCGCTCTGGGCTGCGGGTGTCGTCACGTAATACGGGAATGGCAGGTCAGCGGACTCGACCAAACCACTTTGGAGCGCTGGGAAGAGCTCGGACAGCGGCATCTGCACGCCATTGACGCCCAATGAAGTCCAGAAAATCTTCGAGGAAGTGGCCGGGCCCACCCGAAC
>CALQBT020000345.1 GCA_943328885.2 Bordetella parapertussis
CCTCAAACCCTCTCAGTCGGCCCAACCAACCAGCGGGTGGTGGTCCAAACTTTGGCACATCCGACCGACCCAGCCCGCCGGAATTTCTTCCCCCGAACCTGTGGCCAAAAGCTGGTCGCCTGTACCTCGAATCCTGTCTGCTTGTTCAATCCCACTCGGCACGCTCTGCTCCAGCGAACCAAGCCTTGCAAAAACCGCGCTGCCAGAGCCCGACATCCGGCTGTTGCCGAAACGGGCTTTCAGCCACGCAGCCACCTGAGAAACCTCTGTGCAAACTGCCTCGGCAGGAGGCTGCAAGTCGTTGCACCCATACCCTGTCAAAAGCTTATTGCATAGCGTAGCGTCAGCAAGCAAGCTCATGACTATAACAGCTTGCGTGTTGCGAACCAAGAGCGGGCTGCCGAAAATCGCTTCGGTCGCGATCGTCTGCGCCGGCTTGACCACCGCATAGCGCTGGGTGGCCAGCCGCGGCAAGGGCGTGAGCCGCTCGCCAATGCCTTCGACCATGGCGTTGTGGCCGCCAACAAAAAACGGCACATCGGCACCGAGCGTCAACGCGAGTTGCTGCAGACGCGCACGCGGCCAGTGCAAGCCCCAAAGCCGGTTGAGCGCGAGCAGCGTGCTCGCCGCATCCGAACTGCCGCCGCCCAGTCCCGCGCCCCAGGGCACGCGCTTGAGCACCGACAGATCAGCCGCGAACTCGCAAGCGCTGGCGCGCTGCAGCGCACGCGCCGCGCGCAGGCTCAGGTCGTCCGCCGGCAAGGTCAGCCCCAAGTCATGGCGTTGCAAGCGCCCATCGCTGCGGCGCTCGAAGTGCAAGGTGTCGCACCAATCGATCAGCACGAACAGCGACTGCAGCAGGTGATAACCATCAGCACGCCGGCCCACCACGTGCAGAAACAGGTTGAGCTTGGCCGGTGCCGGCACCTCATAGATCGCCGCCATCATGCCGCCGGCTCCAGCCTGACGCGCACGGTGACCTCCGGCCTGGTCGGACTGGCCGGCCGATAGACCTCGACCCAGCCCTCGGCCCAGCGCGCCAGCTGAACTTGCCAGCCCAATTGTTCGAAGCCCGGCAGACCGTCGCTGCGAGCAGCGGCAGGCGCTCCTGCCCAAGGTCGGCCGCGCAGCCAGTCGAACAAGGCGGTCATCGGGATTCGCTCGCCCAGGGCGGCGGCGATCAACGCATCGAGGTCGACGTAAGCAGTTTCGACGCCGGCGCTGGCCAACCAGGCCTGACCGCCAGACCAGCGTGCCTGCGCAGCCGTGGTGCCCAGTGGCCCGCTCAGCAGCAGCCGGCCCTCGATCGGCGTGCCCACGAGTTCGAAACCGGCGCTCAAACCGCGTTCGGGCGTGCCAGCGATGCGCACCGACAGCCGGCCGCTGAGGCTGTCGCTGCGATCTGCAGTTACGGGCATCAAGCTTGCGCAGCCCGCTAGCGCCCCCAGCAGCAGGCAGAGCAAAGCGCTCCCGAACAGCCCGCGCCAACCCAGAATCACAGACCGACCTTCAAACGCGCCAGGGTCTCGCGCAGCACTTCGTTGCCAGCGTCACGGCCGTGAGCGTCCCGCCAGATGCTTCGCGCCTCGTCCTGCTGGCCGGTCGCCCACAGCACCTCGCCCAGGTGGGCGCCGATCTCGGTGTCAGGGCGTGCACCGTGAGCCTGGCGCAGCAGGCGCAGCGCTTCGTCGCGATTGCCGAGCCGGTACTCGACCCAGCCCAGGCTGTCGGTGATGAAGGGGTCACCGGGGGACAACTGCAGCGCCCGGGCGATCAGATCGCGCGCCTCGGCCAGGCGCAAGCCCCTGTCAGCCAAGGAATAGCCGAGCGCATTGTGCGCGTGCGAATGGTCAGGCTTGAGCGCGATCACGCGCCGCAACAATCGCTCCATGTCGGCCATGTTTTCGAGCTTTTCCTCGACCATCGCCTGCTCGTAGATCAGGTCGGTGTCGTCGGCAAACCGGGCGCTGGCGCTGGCCAGCACCTCGGCAGCATCCCGCCAGCGCTTGAGGTCGCGCAGCATCTGGGCCTCGGCCATCAGCTTGGCCCGGGCATCGTCGTCCTTGTGCTCGGGCACGGCCCGGATCATTGCCCTGGCTTCGTCCAGCCCGCCCTGGCGTGCCAGCAGCGAAGCGCGCCGAGTCTGCACCTCGAGCGCACGCTGCGGGTTGTCGACCTTGGCCAGCCAGGACTCGGCCGCCTTGACATCGCCGCGCTGCTCGGCCGATTGCGACAGCAACATCCAGGCCTGGGTCAGGTCACGACCGGCCGCAGACTCCTGGGCCGAGAGCTCACCATCGTCACGGTCGTCCGGCGTCAACTCGGCGCTGTCCTTGGCGGGCTGGGCGCCGACCGCCGGCACCGCCGCTGCGACCGAAGCCAGCTCTAGGTAGCGCAACAGCGCCGCCTCGGCGGCCTGCGCTTGCTTGAGTTCCAGCCGCAAAGCGCCCAGCGTGAGCCAGGGCTCGGGCAGCTGCGGGCTGTCCTGGGTCAGACGCTCAAGCTGGCGACTGGCATCGACATAGCGCTGGGACTGGGTAAGCTGACGGGCATAGCCCATGCGCAAGGTCGGCTCGGCATCCTTGCGGGCGAGGTAGTCGATGACGAGTTGCTCGGCGCCCGGCGTACCCGGCAGCAGCTCAAGCGCCAGCAACACCGGCCCGGGCGCAGCGGGGTCGTCGGCCTGCGCCGCGCGAGCCAATCCCAGGGCCTGCTGCAGATTGCCAGCGGCCAGATGGACGCGGCCCAAACTCAGGCGGCTGGCGGTACGGGTATTGGCGCCATTGAGATAAGGCAACACCAGTTTTTCGACCAAGACGAGCGCGCGCTGACGGTCAGCCAGGCCTTGCAGCAAGCGCGGCAAGCTCGCCAGCAAACCGGGGCGCTCCACCGTCGGCACGGCGGCAAGCCAGGCCACCATTGGCCCGAGTGCGTCCTCAGGGCGATTGATCGCTAGCAGAATCTGGGCCTGGTAGCGCAGCGCGGCCACCGATTTCGGCTTGGCGCTGCGCCAGGCCCGAACAGCATCGAGCGCCTGGTCGCCAGCGCGCGATTGCAACGCAATCTCCACCGCGCGTTGAAACAAGAGCTCGTCACCGTGGCGCCTCGCGGCGTCCAGGATCACACCGTAGGCATTGCCGGCTCGACCCGCGTTGAGCTCGAGCTCGCCGATGAGCAGTTGGTAGAACAGCAGCGTATCGAGCGATGAGTTGTTCACCGGCTCAGCCGCAACAGCGGCCCGAGCCGAACCGCCCCAAGCCATGGCCACCAGCAGGGCCGGCACCAGAACGGCGGTCCTGATGCGGGAGAGCCGAGCGCCGCGTGGGCGGGCTGCAAAGCCAGTCATGAACACTCCTGAAAACTACAAGGATTCTAGGTGGCGGCCATAATTCCCGTTGATGCCAGAATTGCCAGAAGTCGAAGTCACCCGCGCCAGCTTGGCCGACCGCTTGGTCGGTGCCATCGTGGTTTCAGCCAAGCTCGGCAAACCACTGCGCTGGCCCCTGGGATGTACGCCCGAATCACTGCACGAACGTCAGATCGGCCTGCTGCAGCGACGTGGCAAATACCTCTGGATGCCGCTGGCCGCCGCCACTCGCAGACCGTCGCCTGATCCCGGCCCGCAAGACGCCCTCCCGCCAGGCGGGTTGTTGCTGCACCTGGGCATGTCGGGCTCGCTCAAACTCAACGACCAGCCCGGAGCAGCCGGCCCGCACGACCATTTCGAGCTGCTCACCACCCGAGGCATGCTCAGGCTGACCGACCCGCGCCGCTTCG
>CALQBT020000346.1 GCA_943328885.2 Bordetella parapertussis
GCGATCTCGTCCTCGCGGATCGCCATCCAGGCCCGGCCGATGCGGCTTTGCTCAAGCCGGTAGCAGATCACGACGCTGATGACGACCAGCAACAGGAACAGGTAGTAGTACTTGGTGACCGACGAGAGCTCGAGGCCGAACAGGTCGCCGGGCTTGCCCAGGTCGACGCCGAACATCTTGATGCTGTCGATCTGTTGGAGCCCTTTGGGACCATTCGTGATGTTGACCGGCCGGTCGAGGTTGTTCATGAAGACGCGAACGATCTCGCCAAAGCCCAGCGTGACGATCGCCAGGTAGTCGCCGCGCAATTTGAGCGTGGGCGCGCCCAGCATCACCCCGGCCATGCCGGCCAGCGCCGCACCTAGCGGTATCACGACCCAGAACGGGGTGTGCAGACCGTTCGGAAACAAGGCCTTGACGCCGGCAAAGTTCTCGCCCAGGTGTGGCGAAGCCAGCAGCCCGAACATGTAAGCGCCCACCGCGTAGAAAGCGACATAGCCCAGGTCGAGCAGGCCTGCATAACCGACGACGATGTTCAGGCCGAGCGCCAGCAGCACATAGAGCAGCGCGAAGTCGAGCATCCGAACCCAGAAGTTACCCAGGTGCTGGGCCAGCAAAGGCAGCACCAGCAGCGCGACCGCGGCGATCAGGAAGACGACGAATTTGTTCTTCATGGTTGAGCTTGCCTCAATTCATATTGCAGCGAGCCGCTGCGCTCAGCGTTGCCTCGGCACCGAACTCACCAAGCGGACGCCGCGGAGCCGGCTCTGCCGGTCCGCTGGCGGCGCCCCCTTGAGGGGGAGCGCCGAAGGCGCTTCGGGGGTGGGCCATCATGCGCGGTCGGCCACGCGCTCGCCGAGCAGGCCTTGCGGCCGCACCGTGAGCACCAGGATCAGCACCAGAAAGGCGAAGATGTCGCTGTACTGGCTGCCCAGCACGCCACCGGTCAACGCGCCGATATAGCCCGAGCCCAAGGCCTCGATCACGCCCAGCAGCACGCCACCCACCACCGCGCCACCCAGATTGCCGATGCCACCGAACACCGCCGCGGTGAAGGCCTTCAAGCCAGGCAGAAAACCCATCGTGTGCTGCACCGTGCCGTAGTTGGCGGCGTACATCACGCCGGCCAGCGCGGCGAGCGCGGCACCGATGATGAAGGTGGCAGAGATCACATGGTCGGGCCGCACGCCCATCAGCGCGGCCACGCGCGGGTTCTCGGCGGTGGCACGCATCGCGCGACCGAGCTTGGTGCGGTTGACCAGGTACATCAGCCCGATCAGCGTGACAGCTGTGGTGCCCAGGATCAGGATCTGGGTCAGGTTGATCACCGCACCGCCGATGAAATAGGGCTCGTTCGGCAGCAGGATCGGGTAGGGCTTGGTGCTGGGCTGCCAGATGATCATCGCCAGCGTCTGCAGCAGCAGGCTCATGCCCATCGCGGTGATCAGCGGCGCCAGCCTGGGCGCGTTGCGCAGCGGCCGGTAGGCGATCTTCTCAATCGCATAGTTGAGCGCAGCGCAGACCAAGATCGCCGCCACCAGCGAGATCAGCAGCAGCAACCAGCCCGGCAGACCCGACTCGGCCAGCACCCGCAGCACCGTCCAACTCGTCAGCGCACCGACCATCAGCACCTCGCCATGCGCGAAGTTGATCAGGTTGATGATGCCGTAGACCATCGTGTAGCCGAGCGCCACGAGCGCGTACATGCTGCCCAGCACCAGACCATTGATGACCTGTTGCAACAAGGTGTCCATGCGCGGGATCTCCAGTTCTTGGCCCGGCCCAAGAACGGCCGGGTCGGCCGCACCGGGCGGCTGCCAGGCTCGTTTGTCGTCATCCCTGGCCGTGACCGACCTGCGAAGCTTGCGGGGATTGTAGGGTTGGGGACTCAGCGCGACGCGAGCGACAGCCTCAGCGGCGCGGCGCCGGCCCTCAAGCGAATTTCCGTCCCAAACTGGCTTCGGAAATCTGCTAAAAATATGCCCAAAAGCAGCGACTAAGACTGCTCAGGTTGGGCGCCGACACGGCGCGCCTGCTCGTTGAGCCGCCGCAGTTCGGCCAGGCGCTCGCCGATGCGCAGCTCCAACCCTCGCGGCACCGGTTGGTAGAAGGTCTGCGCCGCCAAGCCGTCGGGCAAGTACTGCTCGCCCGCGGCAAAACCGCCCGCCTCGTCGTGCGCATAGCGGTAGCCATCGCCGTGGCCCAGGCCTTTCATCAGCCGGGTGGGCGCGTTGCGCAAATGCATAGGCACCGGGCGCGTCACATCCTGCTTGACCAGCGCACGCACCTGGTTCCAGGCCTGGTAGACCGCATTGCTCTTGGGCGCGACCGCGAGGTAAGCCACAGCCTGGGCCAGCGCCAGCTCGCCTTCGGGCGACCCCAAGCGCTCGTAGACCGCCGCCGCTTCGAGCGCCAGCGTCTGAGCACGCGGGTCGGCCAGACCGATGTCCTCGGCCGCCATGCGCAGCACCCGGCGCGCCACGTAGCGCGGGTCCACGCCGCCGTCTAGCATGCGCGCCAGCCAGTACAGCGCGGCATCGGGGTCGGATCCGCGCACGCTCTTGTGCAACGCTGAAATCATGTCGTAGAACTGGTCACCGCCCTTGTCGTAGCGGCGCAGCATCTCGCCCAGCGCCTGCTCGAGTTGCGTCTCGCCGATCTCGACGACGGGCTCTGCCTGGCCGCTGTGCACCAGTTCGATCAGGTTTTGGTAAGCGTTGAGCAGCCGCCTGGCATCGCCATCGGCGTGCCCGATCAGCCGCAGCCGCGCGGCGTCGGTCAGTGGCGGCGCTGCCAGCGCAGCGCGGGCGCGCTCGATCAGCAGCGACAGTTCGGCATCGTCCAGGGATTTCAGCACATGCACGGTGGCGCGCGACAGCAAAGCCGAGTTGACCTCGAAGCTCGGGTTCTCGGTGGTCGCGCCGATGAAGGTGAACAGCCCCGATTCGACATGCGGCAAGAAGGCGTCCTGTTGCGCCTTGTTGAAGCGGTGCACTTCGTCGACGAAGACCACCGTGCCCAATCGCCGCTGTCGCGCCGCACGCGCTTGCTCGACCGCCTCGCGGATGTCCTTGACCCCAGCCAGCACGGCTGACAGCACGATGAAGTGCGAACTCACGGCGCCAGCGACCAGTCGCGCCAGCGTGGTCTTGCCCACACCCGGCGGGCCCCACAGGATCATCGAGTGCAGCCTGCCGGTCTCGAAAGCGACTCGCAGCGGTTTGCCTGGCCCCAGCAGATGGGTCTGGCCGATCACCTCGTCAAGCGTGCGAGGGCGCAAGCGCTCGGCCAAGGGCACGTCGAGGGTGCCAGACAGCTCAGGGACAAGGCCTCCTGTGGGCAAGGCTTCGTCGGCAAACAAGGACTCCTGCGGATTCATCGATAGGATTGTGGCAGCCTGCGCCCGAGCGCCGGCAGATCGAGCAAGCCTGACCACGCCCGACACCCAGCGTCATCAGGCTTGCTTCGAACTCACCATGAGGATGGGAAGGTAAATTCCGCAGGCATCGGCTGTGGATCGGCCAGCAGATCCTCAAAAATCGGCGCAAGATGCCGAAACACCTGGAACAACCATGTTGCCCCTCCTGTTGCTGGCATGTACCCAATGACCTATCCAAGACAGCCCAGCTTGCCAATCCCGCGCCCACGCCTGCGAGATACCGCGGTAATCACCGCATTGGCGCTGTACAGCGCCTTGGCCTGCGCCGGCCGGCCATTGGTCAGCGAGACCGCCGACGTCATCGGTGCGGGCGGCTGTGAACTCGAAACCAGC
>CALQBT020000347.1 GCA_943328885.2 Bordetella parapertussis
AACCTGTCGCTGAACATGCCGGCGCAATGGGCCGGCTATGTCACGGTCGACGATGTCGATGCCACCGCTTCCCAGGTCGAGCGCCTGGGTGGCAGGCTGCTGATGCCGGCCACCGAGATTCCGGACGTCGGTCGCTTCGCGGTGATCCAGGACCCGCAGGGTGCAACCCTGAACTTGATCACCTTTGCCAAGCGTTAGTTGCGGGGTGTTGCGCTAGCGCGGCTCACGCCCGACCAGCGGGTAGGCCGGGTCGTTGTAACCTGCGGTGGACGCATGGCCCGCGCTGACCAGACCGCTGACGAGGGCCTCGTCGTCGGCCGTGAACGGGGTGTTCATCGCCTCAAGGTAATCCTGCCACTGCGCCAAGGTTCGGGGTCCGCCGATCAGGCCGTTGACGAGCCGGTTGTTCCAGACCCAGCCCAACGCCAGTTGGGTCGGCGTCAGACCGCGCGATCGGGCATGGTCGGCCATGCGCTGCGCCAGCGCGAGCGACTCGGGGCGGAACTCGGTCTGCAGGATGCGTTTGTCTTGGCGCGCGGCGCGCGATCCCGGCGGCGGCACGGCATCGCTGCGGTACTTGCCGCTGAGCACGCCCCGCGCCAGCGGGCTGTAGGCCACCACGCCGATGCCGTAATGCGCGCAGCAGGGCAGCAACTCGGTCTCGATCTGGCGTGACATGGCGTTGTAAGGCGGCTGGCAGGCGATGGGCGGGGCGATGCCCATGGATCGGCACATTTCGGCGACTCGCGCGACGTTCCAGGCTCGGAAGTTGGACAGGCCGAAGTGGTGCACCTTGCCGCTGTCGATCAAGTGGGCGATCGCGCCCAGCGTCTCCTCCAGCGGCGTGCTGGCGTCCTCGCGGTGCAGATAGAGCAGGTCTATCCAGTCGGTGCCCAGCCGCAGCAGGCTGGCGTCGACCGCCTGCAGCATGTGCCGGCGCGACAAGCCGCGCTGGTGAGGCCCGGGCCCGACCGGGTTGGCCAGCTTGGTGGCGAGCACCCAGTGCTCGCGCTGGGCCGCGATCAGCCGGCCGGTGATGCGCTCGGACTCTCCGCCGGCGTACGTGTTGGCGGTGTCGATCGCGTTCAGCCCGGCGTCCAGCGACGCGGCGACGATGTTCGCAGCTTCGGCTTCGTCGGTTTGGTCGCCGAACATCATCGCGCCAAGCCAGAGCCTGGAGACCTTCAGGCCGCTGGCGCCCAGGGATTGGTATTGGATGGGTAGCTTGGGCATGATGAGGTCCTGGTTGGGCTGTTCGACCCCTCGATTGTCGACCCCTGCTGCGTCAATGCCCAGCATCGACAGCGTCATCAGCGTCGCCAAGCCCAGCGCCCCGCCGCAGACAGTGAACAAGGTCTTGCGCGGGCCACGCAGCAGGCCCTGGGTCTACGAGACGCGCGACTGACATTTCACGGCCAATGGCCGTCGAGCGTCTCGAAGGGCGGCGCGATCCGGTGAGGCGAGCCGCGAGCCCTCCCGGGCCCGCGCTTTCATGGAGCTAACCGAAGTTGCCGGTATCGACCCAATCGGTGCTGATCAGCGACCACCAGTCGACCGCCAAACCCTTGAGCACATAGTCATAGGGCAGCCAGCCGTAGCCGTTGTCGCCCCAAGCCGTTCCCCATGAGTTGCGGATCAGCAAGGCGCCGGTGGTTGCGACCGCCCTCGGGTTGGCGTTCTTGATCACCAGGTTGTCGTTGTAGCCCGCCACGACCACCGCATGACCGCCAACGACTTTGTCGGTGGCCGTCGGAAACGGGATCGCGCCCTTGTTGGCGACGCTGGCCTGGGTGTAGGAGTTGTACACCGAAAAGCCGAAAAACGCTGGCAGGCCGGCCGCGAGATTGGTCTTGATGGCTGTCAACAGCGCCGCCTTGCTGGTGCCCGATGGGTCGAGGCGGTAGTACTTGACAGCCTTGTAGTTGCTGCCGAATGAATACAGGAAGGCCGAGGGTTCGACATCGAAATTGGACACCACATAGGGGCAATAGGATTCTGGCGGCACACCGAACAAGACCATGGCTTCCATCGTGCTTCGCAGGTAAGCGCCGGTGTCGCCGGTCCATTTCAGCAGGTCTCGAGTCGTCTTGTAGAGAAACAGCCGCGATCCATCGATGTGTTTGCCGAAAGCGCGGCGCTCACAGTACTCCAGCAGGCCGAGTCCGGCATTCGCGGTGCATGAACCCAGGTTGAGCTGGTTCTCGATCGGTGAGAACCCTGCCCGCAGATCGGCGCTGGTGGCCAGTTCGGCCGGCCCCATACGGGCTCCAGCGCCCCTGAGCTTGGTCACCATCGGTTTGACGGCGTTGTGGTCGGCGGTGTAGTCGTTGATGCTGGGCAGGTCGCGTAACCAACCCAGACGGTGGACAGATGAGGTATCGGACATGGAGGGTTTCCTTGGACGGTTGAAAAGCTGACCTTGGACTTCCGGAAATTCGCGCCGGTCAGGTCGCGCTTTGCCGGTCCGGACCGGTTTGAGCAGCTTGTTGATGGCTGGATCTTGGGCATCTCCTGTCAAGGTTTGTTGTTCAAAAAGTAACCTATAAAATAAGCGTTAAAAAATTCAAGAGCGATCGGCATTTACGGTCAGCGAGAATTCTTCGACGGCCGGCACATTGGTTTCCCAGTCGCGCACCAGTGCCAATCTCAAGGTGGTGGTGCCGGGTGCCTGGGCCGTGAAGATCAGGGTTCGCATGCCCGCGCCGCCCAACGCGCCGGAGGCTGCGGGGGCAAAGTCAGAAGCCTTCAGCGTCAAGACTTCGGTGCCACCCCGGATCGCCCAGGCATAACCCGTGGTGGGTGATTCGGGCAGTCGAACCGACAACATTCGGCCCACGGAAATGTTGATCGACTGACCGTTGTTTTCAATCGTTGCCAAGGTCTCTTGCATGGTGGGTACAGCGCCTGCATTCAAGGTGAAAAGTGCGGCCGCGAGACCGGCTGTCATAGGCCTTCGCAAGGGCTTGCTGACCACCTGACCGGGACGATTTTTCATTCGATGAATCCCGGATCGATAGGCTGACCAGTGAGTCAGCCCAGCCTCTAAGGCCTGGCTGATTCAAGGAGGTGACGCCCGTGCATTGAACCCGTCAATGCCTCGCGCAGGGGTTTTTGAGGCCCCAAGAACTGGGGATGGCGAGCGCTTGCTCAGCCTCAAAACATGAGCTGCTTGCGCAAGCGCAACGGCGGCCCCGATGCCGGATCGAGCAGCGATGACACGGGCTGCTGAAGGAGGGTCTGCGCCGAGCAGCATGCGTGCGGCGGCGCTGCAAACCCTCTGAGTGCAAGCCCGATACCCGACAGGCCGCAGACGCGGTATCGTGCGGCATCGCCACCACAGGTCATCCCCCCATGAAGATCGCATTTTTCGGCACCGGCCTGATGGGCTCGGGCTTTGTCCGGCGGCTGCGCGCCAACGGCCACGAGGTCAATGTCTGGAACCGCAGCCCCGCCAAGGCGCGCGCGCTCGAGGCTGACGGCGCCAAGGCTTTCGACGACCCAGCGGCCGCTCTTGCGGGCGCCGAGCGAATCCATTTGTCGCTGTCCGACGACGCGTCGGTTGACGAGGTGCTCGAGCCGATCGCTGCAAAAATCTCGGCCTCGGTCTGGATCGTCGACCACACGACCACCGCGGTCACGCCCACCGCCGAGCGCGCTGCGCGCTGGGCGGCGCGTGGCAAGACCTTCGTCCACGCGCCTGTGTTCATGGGCCCGGCCAACGCGCAAGATGGCACTGGTTTGATGATTCTGTCGGGTGCTGCGGC
>CALQBT020000348.1 GCA_943328885.2 Bordetella parapertussis
AGGTTCGGACCAACAGGACCCAGCTCAAGGCCACCGCCACGAGCGAGATCAGCACCCCGATGTTGGCGCGTGAACCTTCGATCAGCTTGGGAATTCGGGTCACGGCGTCGAAGCTGACGGTCTGTGGAAAGTTGTAGCCATTGGGGTCTTTCCAGGGTCCATAGACCAGCCAACCCAGCACCAGCTCGGCGACGTAGACCAGCATCAGGCTGACCAGGATCTCGCTCGCGTTGAAGCGGTCGCGCAGCAGCGCGACGATGCCAGCCCAAACCATGCCGCCCAACGCGCCGGCGGCCAGGATCGCCACCACGATCCAGCGCGAGCTCTGCGGCCCGGCCAGCATCGCCACGCCGCCGGCGAAGATCGCTCCGAGAATGAACTGGCCCTCAGCGCCGATGTTCCAGACGTTGCTGCGGTAACAGATCGACAAGCCGAGCGCGATCAGCGCCAGCGGCGTCGCCTTGATCGCGATCTCGCTCCAGGCGTAGCCGCTGCGTATAGGCTCGACGAAGAACATCTGCAGGCCGCGCAGTGGATCTTTGCCGAGCGCGACAAACAGCAAGACCCCGAGCAGCACGGTGATCGCGAGCGCGATCAGCGGCGAGGCGATCACCATCGCCCGCGAAGGTTGCGGCCTCGCCTCAAGCTTGAGCATGGCCGACCCCTGATGAACTGGTCGAGCCAGCGTCCCACAGCCCGCTCATCCGCTCGCCGATCATCGCCACCGTGGCTTCGGCCACTGGTACGCTGGGCGAGACGCGGCCCTGGGCGATCACCAGCAAGCGGTCGCTGATTTCGAACAATTCTTCCAACTCCTCACTGACCATCAGCAACGCGCAGCCCTCGTCTCGCAGCTTGAGCAAGGCACCGCGGATCTGTGCTGCCGCGCCGACGTCGACGCCCCAGGTCGGCTGCGAGACGACCAACAGCTTGGGGCCTGCGTCGATCTCGCGACCGACGATGAACTTCTGGAGGTTGCCGCCCGACAGGCTCTTGGCCACCGCGTCCGGGCCACCGGCCTGGACCTTGAACGATGCGATCAGCTTGCCGGCCAGTTGACGCACTGCCGCGGTGTGGATCCAGCCACTGCGAGACACTGTTTCGGTGCGGCTGAGCAAAGTGTTCTGCGCCAGGCTCATGCTCGGCACTGCACCGCGTCCCAGCCGCTCCTCGGGGACGAAGTGCAGGCCGAGGAGGCGGCGCTTTCGTGGCGAAGCCTGGGCGATGTCCTGGCCGAACAGCGTGATCGAGCCCGGCGACGCGCGCGGGTCCTCGCCGGAGATCGCGGCCATCAACTCCTGCTGGCCATTGCCAGACACCCCCGCGACGCCAACGATCTCCCCCGCGCGCACCTCGAAGTCGATCGCAGCCAATGCCGTGCCGAAAGGATTCTGCTTGGCCAGCGAGAGTCCGCGCAGCGCCAGCACCACAGCCCCAGGCTGGGCTGGACGGTGCGCGAGTTCGGGCGGCTCGGCACCAATCATCAGCCGCGACAAGCTGGCGTTGGTCTCGCGCGTCGGGTCGACCTCGCCGGTCACCCGGCCTGCGCGGAGCACCGTACAGTGGTGGCACAGCGCGCGAATTTCGTCGAGCTTGTGGCTGATGTAGAGGATAGAGCAGCCCTTGGCCGCGAGCTGGCGCAGCGTGACGAACAGCTTGTCGACCGCTTGTGGCGTCAGCACCGAGGTCGGCTCGTCGAGGATCAGCAAAGCGGGGTCGGTCAGCAGTGCGCGGACGATCTCGACGCGCTGGCGTTCGCCCACCGACAGCGTGTGCACCGGACGCAGCGGATCGACCTCCAGGCCGTATTCGCCCGAGACATCACGGATGCGCGCGATGACCTGGTCCAGCGTCAGGCCTTTTTCCAACCCGAGCCAGACGTTCTCGGCCGCGGTCAAGGTGTCGAACAGCGAGAAGTGCTGGAACACCATCGCGATGCCCAGCGCGCGCGCCTGTTGCGGGTTGGCGATTTGGACCAGTTCGCCGTTCCAGCGGATGCTGCCGGCGTCGGGCCGCACCGCACCGTAGATGATCTTCATCAGCGTGCTCTTGCCCGCGCCGTTCTCGCCCAGCACCGCATGGATTTGGCCGGGTGCAACGCCCAGCGACACGCTGTCGTTGGCGCGCACCGAGGGGTACTGCTTGCTGATGCCCGTCAGTTCGAGTCTGAGCATGGGGTCCATTTTCTTGGTCAGGTTCGGAGGTAACGGCTGACACCGCCGACCCAGGATTCGACAAGATTTCGCTCATCGCCCAGCATCATCCAGGCAAACACCCGCTCATGCAACTCTCGGGCCAGGCCGTCGCGACGAAGCGCCACCGGGCCGACGGCCCAGTCCCACAGGCAGGCATCGGCCATCAGCCCGGGCTCGAACGAACCGATCTCGTGGTCTAGCCGCAGCGCCTGTGCAGCGCCACGGGTGGCCGCGTGCAGCAGCGCCCAGGCGCTGAGCCTTTGGCCCGCCATCGCCTGCAGCTTGTAGCCGTCAGCCAGGTTGCGCAGCATCGCCAGCGAGGTACCCCCGCCCACATCCGACGCCAGGCTGACGTTCACGCCTTGCGCGGCCGCCTGCTGCCAGCCAAACAGCCCGCTGCCCAGGAACAGGTTGGACGAGGGGCAGAAAGCGATCTGCGCGCCAGTCTGGTGCAGCAAGCGGCGGTCGGCGTCGTCGAGCCAAATGCCATGCGCCAGCACCGATCGCTCGGTCAGCAGCCCATGGCCGGCGTAGACATCGAGGTAGCTGCGAGCCTCGGGGAACAGCTCGGCGATCCAGGCCACCTCGGCACGGTTTTCGGCGACATGGGTCTGCATGTAGACGCCGGGATGATCGGCCAGCAGTCGACCGGCCATCGACAACTGCGCCGGGCTGCTGGTCACCGCAAAGCGCGGCGTCACCGCATAAGCCAACCGACCGACGCCATGCCAGCGAGCTATCAACGCGCGGCAATCGGCCTCGGCCTGGACCACGTCGTCGCGCAGCGCCTCGGGCGCATGCCGGTCCATCAGCACCTTGCCGGTGATCAGGCGCATGCCTCGGCGCTGCGCGGCCTCGAACAGCGCCACGGTACTGGCCAAGTGGACGGTCGGAAAGACCACCGCCGAGGTGCTGCCATGGGCCAGCAAGGCGTCGAGGAACAGCGCCGCCGCGGCTTGCGCGAAAGCCGGGTCGGCGTGCCTGGCCTCGGCCGGAAAGGTGTAGCGCTCAAGCCAGTCCAACAGCTCGGTGCCCCAGGAGGCGATGACATCGAGCTGCGGGCTGTGGACATGGGTGTCGATGAAACCAGGCATCAGCAGCTGGCCACTGCGGTCGAGCTTGAGCCAGTCGTCGCCCGGCGCCTCGGGCTGCACCGCAGCGATCCGGCCAGCGGCGTCGATCAGCAGCCAATGCGCCGGACGCCAGCGCACCGCCGGGCTGAGCGGATCGGCCAGGCCGGGATCAGTCTGGAAGTCGAGCAAGTCGGCCAGGATCGCCGTAGGCACCGGCGCTGCTCGCGCAGACCCCGGCAACGCCGTCACGCCAGCCCCCCAGCCAGTTCGCGCGCGACGTCACGCACCTGCTCGCGCAACCAGCGTACCGCTGGCGAGGCATGGGTCAGGTCGTGCCAGAGTTGGTAATAGGTCAGCGGCGGAAACACCACCGGGCAGCGCAGGATGCGAACCGGCAGCTTGTCGATGTAGCGGCTGCAGAACTGGCGGCCGGTGGTCAGCACCAGGCTGGTGCGCGCGACCATCGCCGGCGCCAAGCCGAAGTGCGGACTG
>CALQBT020000349.1 GCA_943328885.2 Bordetella parapertussis
AACTCGATGTCGGCACCCACGCGCTCGGCCAGCAGCGCCAACTCGTTCATGAAGCTGATGCGGGTGGCCAGCATCGCGTTGGCGGCGTACTTGGTGAACTCGGAGCTGCGCAAGTCCATCACCAGCAAGCGGTCGTGGTTGCGGATGAAGGGCGAGTACAGCGCACGCATCAGCAGCACCGCACGCTCGTCGTCGGCGCCGATGACGATGCGGTCGGGGCGGGCGAAGTCGGCCACCGCCGAGCCTTCCTTGAGGAACTCCGGGTTGCTGACAACCGCGAACTCCATGTCGAGCCCGCGCTCGGCCATGGCTTGGCGCACCGCAGCGCGCACCTTGTCGGCGGTGCCCACCGGCACCGTGCTCTTGTCGATCACGACCTTGTAGTCGGTCATGTGGCGGCCGATGCTCGCCGCGGCAGCCAGCACGTACTGCAGGTCGGCCGACCCGTCTTCGTCAGGCGGAGTGCCCACGCCGATGAACTGCAGCGTGCCGTGTCCCACCGCCCACTGCAGGTCGGTGGTGAACTCGAGCCGGCCCGCCTTGACGTTCTTGGCGACGATTTCCTTCAAGCCGGGCTCATGGATCGGGATGCCGCCTTCGTTGAGCATGCGAATCTTGGACTCGTCCAGATCGACGCAGACCACATGGTTGCCCATGTCCGACAGGCAAGCCCCTGTCACCAGGCCCACATAGCCCGTACCGATCACCGTCACCTTCATGCTTGTTCACCTCTTGTTTTGCCGCGCGATCCGCACGGTCAGTCAGATTTCAAAATGCTTTTTCGCGCAGCACTTGCAGCAGGTATTGGCCGTAGCCGTTCTTGAGCATCGGTTGAGCTTGCTGCTCGAGTTGCGCGGCGCTGATCCAACCGCTGCGGTACGCGATCTCCTCGGGGCAGGCCACTTTCAGGCCCTGGCGTTTTTCCAGCGTGGCGATGAACTGGCCGGCTTCCATCAGGCTGTCGTGCGTGCCGGTGTCGAGCCACGCATAGCCCCGGCCCATGATCTCAACGTCGAGTTGGCCCTGCGTCAGGTAGCGGGCGTTGACAGCGGTGATCTCGAGCTCGCCGCGCGCGCTGGGTGCGATGTCGGCGGCGATGTCGCAGACTTGGTTGTCGTAGAAATACAGGCCGGTGACGGCGTAGTTGCTCTTGGGCCGCAGAGGTTTTTCTTCGATGCTGAGCGCGCGTTTGTGGGCGTCGAACTCGACCACGCCGTAGCGCTCGGGGTCGGTCACGTGGTAGGCAAACACGGTGGCGCCGCTGGTCTGCCGGTCGGCGCGCTGCAGCAGCGCTTGGAAGTCGTGGCCGTAGAAGATGTTGTCGCCCAGCACCAGCGCGCTGGGGTGGCCAGCAACGAACTCGCGGCCGAGGATGAAAGCTTGTGCCAGCCCGTCAGGGCTGGGCTGGACGCAGTAGCTGATGTTCAGCCCCCAGCGGCTGCCATCACCCAGCAGCGCTTCGAAGCGCGGCGTGTCCTGCGGCGTGCTGATGACCAGGATGTCGCGGATGCCGGCCAGCATCAGCGTGGCGAGCGGGTAGTAGACCATCGGCTTGTCGTAGACCGGCAGCAACTGCTTGCTGATGGCCAGCGTTGCTGGGTGCAGTCGGGTGCCGGAGCCGCCGGCCAGGATGATGCCTTTGCGATGCATGGGTCTTCCTTTCAACTTGCTTTCAACTTGCTTTCAACCGTATTGTTGGTCGACCCAGGCCCGGTATGCGCCGCTCTGCACGTCGCTGACCCAGCCGGCGTTGGCCAGGTACCACTGCACGGTCTTGCGGATGCCGGTCTCGAAGGTCTCGGCCGGGCGCCAGCCGAGTTCACGCTCGATTTTGCGCGCGTCGATGGCGTAGCGGCGGTCGTGGCCCGGGCGATCGGTCACGTGGGTGATCAGTCGGGTGTACGGGCCGGCCACACTTGGGCGCAACTCATCGAGCAGCGCGCAGACCCGGTGCACGATCTCGTGGTTGGTCTTCTCGTTCCAGCCGCCGATGTTGTAGGTCTCGCCGAGACGGCCGCCGGCGAGCACGGCGCGGATCGCGCCGCAGTGATCGCTGACGTAAAGCCAGTCGCGCACCTGTTGGCCGTCGCCATAGATCGGCAGTGGCTTGCCCGCCAGCGCGTTGACGATCATCAGCGGGATCAGCTTCTCGGGGAAGTGATAAGGCCCGTAGTTGTTGCTGCAGTTGGTCGTGACCACCGGCAGGCCGTAGGTGTGGTGCCAGGCCCGCACCAAGTGGTCGCTGGCGGCCTTGCTCGCCGAGTACGGGCTGTTGGGCTCGTAGGGATGGGTCTCGGTGAAAGCGGGCTCGTCGGGCTTCAGGCTGCCGTAGACCTCGTCGGTGCTGACATGGTGGAAGCGAAAGCCTGCCTTGGCCGCTGGCTCCAGGCCGGTCCAGTAAGCCCGGGTGGATTCGAGCAGGTTGAACGTGCCTTGCACATTGGTGCGCATGAACTCGCCCGGCCCGCTGATGCTGCGGTCGACATGGCTCTCGGCTGCAAAGTGCAGACAAGCGCGCGGCCGGTGCGCGGCAAGCAGGCTGTCGACCAGCGCGCGGTCACCGATGTCGCCCTTGACGAAGTGGTGACGCGCATCGCCTTGCAGGCTGGCCAGGTTGGCCAGGTTGCCGGCGTAGGTCAGTGCGTCGAGGTTGACGATGGGCTCGTCGCTGGTCTTGAACCAGTCGAGCACGAAGTTGCTGCCGATGAAGCCGGCACCACCGGTGACGAGAATGGTCATGCAAGTGTCCTGTCTGAAAGAGCGCCACGAAGGTCGCTGGGTGGGCAGCAACTCAGCAGACGCCGTGAATCCGGCTTCGCCGGGCCACTGGCGGCCGCCCCCTTGAGGGGGAGAGCCGCAGGCGCTCCGGGGGTGGGATCAACTCCTGCCGTAGGTGTCTTCAAAGCGCACGATGTCGTCTTCGCCGAGGTAGCTCCCCGACTGTACTTCGATGATCTCGAGCGGCACCTTGCCAGGGTTGGCCAGGCGGTGGGTCTGGCCTAGCGGGATGTAGGTGCTCTGGTTCTCGGCCAGCAGGATCACCTTGTCGCCATTGGTGACTTCGGCGGTGCCGCTGACGACGATCCAGTGCTCGGCGCGGTGGTGGTGCATCTGCAGGCTCAAAGACGCGCCAGGCTTGACCATGATGCGCTTGACCTGGTGGCGCGGCCCGTTGTCGATGCTGTCGTACCAACCCCAGGGTCGGTGCACCTTGCGGTGCGAGGTGTGCTCGTTGCGCTGCTGGGCGCCCAGGTGGTTGACGATCAGCTTGACGTCTTGGCTTCGTTCGCGACTGGCCACCATCACCGCGTCGGCCGTCTCGATCACGATCACGTTGTCCAGGCCGACGGTGCTGACCAGCCGGCTGGTGGCGTGCACCAGGGTGTTGGTCGAATCCTTGACGATCACGTCGCCGACGCTGGCGTTGCCGAAGCCGTCCTTGGGCGCGACCTGCCAGACGGCCTCCCAGGCGCCGAGGTCGTTCCAGCCAGCGTCGAGTGCGACCATCCGGATCTCGAACTCGCTGCCCGGGCATCGCTCCATCACCGCGTAGTCGACCGACTCGCTCGGCACCGCGGCAAACTCCAGCGGCCCCGGGCGGACGAACTTGGCGTCGTTGCTGCGCACAGCCCAGGCTTTGCGGGTGGCCGCGGCGATGTCGGGGCGGAAACGCTCGAGCGCAGCCATCCACACCGAGGCCTTGAGCACGAACATGCCGGCGTTCCAGAAATAGCCGCCCTCCGCCACGTAGC
>CALQBT020000350.1 GCA_943328885.2 Bordetella parapertussis
GCCTGCGCCACCCAGGGTACTCCGCGCGAGGCAACAGCTTCAGGTTTGCGCCAGCCGCTCGGCCTGTGCGATCAGCGCCAGCGCCTGTTCGACATCGTTCTCGCGCGCCAGCAGCGCCAGGCTCAGCGTCGCGAGCAACAGGCCCGATTGCTCGATGCTGACACGGCCCAAAGCCTGGCTCAGCGCGGTGTAAGCGATTTCCAGACCGTCGTCGCTCACGATGCGCTGCCGGTCTCAGGTCCGGCCGCCAGCCGGAAAGGCGCCAGCGCGGCGGCCAGCGCGGGCCACTGCGGCGTGAGCCAGCGCGCGAGCAGGTAGCCGTCGGGGCGCACCAGCACCAGCAGGCCTTCGCTGGCACCGTAGCGCTGCCAAGCCTGGCCCTGGTCGTCGAACAAGGTGCCGGGCTGGCCGGCGCAGGGCAGGCGACTGATGCGCCAGCAGCGCAGCCCGGCCAGCGCAGCGTTCACGCCGGGATGCTCGGCAGGCAAGTCGCTGAAATGCAGCGCGACAAATCCCTGGCCGAACAACTGCGTCAGGTGGCGGTCGGCGAGCCTGGCTTCTGGCGCCGGGTCGCCCGGGCCAGGCGTGCCGGCAGGCAGCGTCGCGTCGGCGGCCGTCGCGTTGAGCGGTGAGTCGCGGTGACTGACCGGCGTCGACTGGCGCGGGTTGATCAGCGAACGAACCGCGTCGTTCTCAGCTGCCAGCCGCAGCGCGGCCTCGCGCATCAGGCGAAAGCCGCGGTGCGGCGGCGCCATGAACTCGGTGCTCTTGGCGCCATAGGCGATGTTCTGCCGCGCCGCATCGACCCGCTCGGTCGAATAACTGTCCATCAGGCTGGCGTCGGCCTGCTGTTGCAGCACCAGCGCGAGCTTCCAGGCCAGGTTGGCGGCGTCGTCCAGGCCAGAGTTCAGCCCGCGAACGCCGAAGATTGGCACCAGGTGCGCCGCGTCGCCTGCGAGCAGCACCCGGCCGTGCCGGTAATCGGCCAGCGTCAGGCATTTGGCGTTGTAGATCGAAATCCACAGCGGCTTCCACGGCGCGGTCTCGCCGATCATCGCGAGGTGGCTGCGCACCCGCGGCAGCACGTTCTCGGGCTTGACCGCCTCGACCGGATCCTCGTCGTCGCCGATCTGGTAGTCGATGCGCCAGACCTGGTCGGGCTGGCGGTGCATCAGGATCGTCGACCCGGGGTTGGAAGGTGGGTCGAACCAGGCCAGGCGCTCGACGCTGCGCTCGGTGGCCTGCTCGATGTCGACGATCACGTAGCGGCCCTCGTACTGCACGCCCTCGAGCTGCAGGCCGAGTTGTTCGCGCACCGTGCTGCGGCCGCCGTCGCAGGCGACGAGCCAGTCGGCCCGGATGCAGTGCTGCGCGCCGTCTGGGCCTTCGACGGTCGCCTCAACCGAGTCGACGCCAGCCTGCACCCCAAGCAGCTTGCTGGCCCAAGCCACTTCGACCCGACCGCCCGCTGCCTGCCCGGCGTGGTCGGCGATCTCCTCGACGTGGTACTGCTGCAGGTTGAGCATCGGCGCGAAGCGCTCGCCCGGGTCGCTGGGCATGCGAAAGTGCAGCACTTCGGCGTCGCGGAAATAGCTGCGCCCGCCGGTCCAGGGCAAGCCTTTGTCGACCAGCGCGCGGTCGGCACCGACCCAGGCCAGGATCTCCTGCGAACGGCGTGAGATGCAGATCGCCCGGCTGCCGCTGCAGTAGCCCGCGTCAGCCTCGACCACCAGGGTTCGCACACCGTGGTGGCCGAGCAGCGCTGCCAAGGTCAGGCCGACCGGTCCGCCGCCGGCGATCAGCACCGGCACCTGTGGCGGCAGGCTGGCCTCAGGCATCGCCAGCCTCCTCGCACAGCGCCTGGCAGGCTTTGTGGCTCGCGCTCGGTCGGGTGGGCGAGCGGGTCAGCTCGGGCAGCTCATTCATGGGTTGATCCGGGCCGCACGCTCGTGCCCCAAGCGGGCCGAGACTGTTGCGGCGGCGCCGCGCAGTGCGTTGGCGAGTGTGCCGTCCCAATGGCTGTCGAGCGCGGCCGACGGGCCGATCGCGGTCAGGGCCAGCACGATCGTGCCTCGGTGGTCGAACACCGGCGCCGACAGCGCGCTGACCCCCGGCACCACCGCGCCTTCGGAGCGGCTCAGCCCTTGCGTGCGCACTTCGGCCAGCGTGCTGCGGTCGAACTGTTCCCAGGTCGGCAGCGCGCCGGCCACCGCGCGCCTTTCGGCCTCGTACAGAGGTCGCGCGGCCTCGCCCAGATGGGCAGCGTAGAGCTGACCCGATGCAGTGCCCGTGATCGAGAACACCGTGCCGTGGCGCATGTTGACGTGTACCGCTGCCGGCGACTCGGCCAGCCTGACGATGGTCGGTCCGTGGCTGCCCCAGACCGCGAGCGCGACCGTGTGGCCGTGCTGCCATGCCAGGGCCTCGATCAAGGGCGTGGCGATGCGCACCGGGTCGGCCTGCTGCAAGCTCATCAAGCCGAGCTGCAGCGCCAGCGGCCCCAGGCCGTAGCGGCCACTGGCCTTGTCCTGCTCGACCAGGCCGATCTTGCCAAGGCTCACCAGGTAGGGGTGGGCCTTGGCCGGGGCCATGCCGGCGGCGCCGGCCAGGTCTTTCAGTGCCATCGGCCGGCCCCAGTCGGCCAGCGCATGCAGCAGCTGGCCGCCGACCTCGATGCTCTGGATGCCGCGCTGTTCGTGCTCTGGCTTGGGCTCTGGTGTGATCACGTCGGGGGGCCGGGGAGGGTCGGGCGCGGCACGGGATGCGCAGCGGCTCAAGCCCTGATTGTCAGCCTCATCGGGCGATCCGGCATGGGTCGCGGGCTTGGTCAGCCAGCGCCGCGCCAGGCCAAAGGCAAGCTCAACCGCACCTGGGTGCCCTGGCCTGATGTCGAGCTTATCGTCAGCGCGCCGCCCAAGGCCTCGGCCAGCTTGATCGCGAGCTGCAAGCCCATGCCGGCGCCCTGGCCTGGCAGCGGCAGGCCGCTCAGGCTCTGCGCGCCCGTTTCGATCTCGGTCAGTCTTTGCGCGTCGATGCCGCAGCCCTGGTCCGACACCTGCATCCTGAAGCCTCTGGCGTCGGCGCTCACCTCGAGCCGCACCTCGCCCGTGGCGCTGAACTTGATCGCGTTGTGCAGCAGGTTGTTGAGCACCTGCAGCAGGCGCTGGCGGTCGGTCTGCAATTGGTGCGGCGAACCGGCTGCGATCTCCAGGTGCAGCCCCAGGCCTTTGGCGTGCGCGACCACCCGGTGCTGCTCGATCAAGGCGCGCAGCAAAGGATCGATCGTCAGCGGCTGCGGCTGCAGCACCATCCGGCCCGATTCGACGCTGGCCAGATCGAGCACGGTGTTGACCAACTGGTGCAGGTGCTCTGCGCTTTGGTGGATCACCGCGCCAAAGTCGCGCACCTCGGGCTCGGTCGACGTGTCGCGAACCAGTTCGGCATAGCCCAGGATGCCGTTGAGCGGGGTGCGCAGCTCGTGCGACATGCTCGCGAGAAAGCGGCTTTTCTGCCCTGTTGCCGATTCGGCCTCACGGGTGCGCCTGGCCAGGGTCTCGGTCAGCGTCCGGTGCACACCAATGCGCCACAACAAGACGCCGGCCAGCAGCAGAAAACCCAGGGCACTCAGTCCGGCCAGCTGCCAATACCGGGACTGTCTTTGGCGCATCCCGGCATCGAGCTCCTCGATGCTGCGGGTGCTGAACAAGGTCAGCCCCAAGGGCTCGATCGCGCGCCAGCACATCAA
>CALQBT020000351.1 GCA_943328885.2 Bordetella parapertussis
GCGTGACCCAGGCCGCGCGCAGCGTCATCGCGGCAAAACCGAGCAAACACACGCCGTAGACGATGTTCATCGGCAGGTCCACCACCGTCATGCGTGAGTTGCCCAGGCGGATCATCATCTGCGCCGTCAGCACCACGGCCACGCCGAAGAACAGCACGCGCAGCAGGTCGACCGCTCGCGCCATCCAGCGGCACAGCGCCCCAGGCAGGTGGCGGTAGAAGAAGTCGACCTGGATGTGGTTGTTCTTGGCCACGCCAATCGTTGCACCGACGAACACTGTGCCCACCAGCAAGTAGCGCGCGATCTCCTCGGTCCAGGCCGCTGAATCGTTGAAGACATAGCGGGTGATGAATTGGTAGAGCACGGTCGCCCCCAGCGCCCAGAACAGCGCCAGCGCTGCCCAGGCCTCGGGCGTTGTGCCGGACAGGTCCACCGCTTCGTCCTGGGCGTGGAACTCGCCGTCATCGCCCATCACCTTGGGCCCGTCGAAGATGTCGGTCACAGTGGCCTTACATGAGTGCGCTCACGCGGTCCCAGTCCTTCTTGTCCAGGCCCATCGATGCGAAGTCGATCGCCTTGAGCACGCGCTGCTGGAATTCGTTGCGGTCGACCGTGACCACGTTGATGCCTTTCTTCTTGAACTCCTCGACCAACTCGCCCTCGCGCTTGCGGATCTCCATGCCAGCGTGGGCGGCGCCTTCTTGGGTCACTTCAACCAGCGCCTTTTGCTCGGCCGGCGTGAGCTTGGCGATCACGTGCGGGGCGATGATGGTCAGCAGCGAGTCGGCGATGTGGCCGGTCAGGATGATGTTCTTCTGGACTTCGTAGAACTTCTTGGCCTCGATGGTCGGCAAGGGGTTCTCCTGCGCATCGACGGTGCCGTTCTGCAGCGCCAGATAGACCTCGGCAAAGGCGATCGGCGTGGCGTTGGCACCGCAGGCGCGCGGCAGCGCGGTGTAGGCCGGTGCATCGGGCACGCGGATCTTCAAGCCTTTCATCTCGTCGCAGGTCTTGAACAGTTTGTTCGAGGTGGCGTGGCGTACGCCGTAATAGGTCAGCGCGGTCACGGTGTTGCCGTTGGTGGCTTTCTTGTAACCCTCGGCCAGCTCTTTGAAGACATCGCTCTTGGCATAGGCCAGCACATGGTCGGCGTCGCGGAAGGTGAAGGGGTAGTAGCTCACGGCCAGGCGCGGAAAAGCGCGCGAGGCGAACGACGCGCCGGTCAGGATGATGTCGACCGTGCCAAGCTGCAAGCCCTGATTGATGTCGCTTTCCTTGCCCAGGCTGGAGGCCGGAAAGACCTTGATCTCGTACTTGCCATTGGTGCGTTTCTTGAATTCTTCGGCCGACCACAGCGCCCACTTGTGGTAAGGCTCGGAGGTCTCGTACACATGCGCCCATTTCAGCTGAGTCTGGGCCTGGGCCAGAGCGCTGGCGCCGATGCCCGCGACCAGCAGGGCAAAGGTGGCAAGAGTCTTGATCGTCGATTTTTGGGTCATGCTTGTCTCCGGTTGAAGGTCTTGGTGGGGAAGCTTAAAAGCGAGTGTCAGGCGGGCTTGTTGCGGCGCCAACTGGCGCTGAAACGGGCATGTGATTTGTCCATGTGGTGCTGCATCGCCGCGCGGGCCGCGATGGCATCGCGCGCAGCGATGGCCTGGAGGATGGTGTCATGCTCGGCAATGGCGGCGCGCCAGGCGCGCAAGGTCTCGAAGTGGCCGCCCAAGCGCTCGAACAGCGGTCCGCGTCGTGAGGTCCAGAGCGTTTCGACAGTTTCGGTCAACACCGCATTGCCGCAAGCCTGGACGATGGCCAGGTGAAAGTCCTGGTCGCTTGTCAGCGGCGGCACGCCACGGTCGGCATCGTCACGCATTGCGGCCAGGGCACGCGACAGGGTGTCGATATCACGCCGTTTGGCACAGCCGGCCGCGAGCGCGGCGATTTCGCCCTCGATCGCCCGGCGCGCTCGAATCAGCTCCAGAGGTCCCCATTCAGAAGCAGCCAGTTTGGTGTCAGTGCAGGCCTTGTCGCGCGCCAGCACGTAGACACCGGAACCGGTCCTGACCTCGACCCAGCCCTCAACTTCCAGCGCGATCAGCGCTTCGCGTACCGATGGCCTGCTCACGCCGAGCTGGCGCGCCAAGTCGCGCTCGGCCGGCAGTCGCGACAGCGGGGCGAATTCGCCCGCGCTGATCAGCCCGCGCAGCTGCGTGGCGATCTGGCGGTAAAGCCTGCGCGGCTCAACAGTTTGCAAGGGCATGGATTAGGCTCGAGTTGCGAACCGAAATTGGACAAGTGGTCAGGCCAATTCAGCATGCCTGATCTTGCTCGGTATGGCATTGGGCAAAACCCTGGTGGACTTGCCATCCGACCCATTGCAGCGTTTGGTTTCTCAGGGAAAGCGCAGCAGTTGTTGGTGTGATGGTGCGGCGACCATGGCCGCACTCAGGCCCGGGCGGTTGACAGCGCTTGGGCCAGCGCGGTGTTGAACGCATCTGCCGCCTCGAATTGCGCCCAATGGCCGGCTTGCGGCAAGAGCGCCAGCGACTCAAAGCCTGGTGCGAGCGCCAGTGCTTGCCCGATCATGGGCAGCCGGTGGCGGAACAGCACATCGCGTGCGCCCCAGATGCCGTGCAACGGGCAGCGCAGGCGCGGCAGCAGCGGCAGCAGCGCATCGGTCAGCATCAAGCGGCGCTTGCGCAGCCGGTCGCGTTCGACATTGGCCGCGTGCAATGCCACCGCCAGCGCGGTCGCCGAATCCTCGTGCTCGAGCATCAACTGCAGCAGGTTGTGGCGGTGCACCGCGTCTCGCGCTGATCCCGCTGGCATCGCGTCCCAGCGCCTGAGGTCCAGCGGGGGCAGCAACTCGGCGCTCAAGCAAGGGCTGCCCACCAGCACCAGGCGCGCCACCCGGGCGGGAACTGCATCGGCCCAAAGGCCGGCGACGAGCGCGCCGAAAGAAAAACCAACCAGTTGCACCGGCGTGTCGCCCACCAGCGACTGCAGGCCACGCTCCAGCCAAGCCGGCAGCACATCGGCATCGTGGCCGTCGGGCGGCGCGGCGGAGTCGCCGAATCCCGGCAGGTCCGGCACCCATACCGCGTGGCCAGCCTGGGCCAGCGCCTCGATGTTGCGCACCCAATGCGTCCAGCTGCCCGACCCGCCGTGCAACAGCAACACCGGCGGCCCGTCGGTCGGTCCCCAGCGGTGCCAGACCAGTGGGCCGGTGCCACAGGGCGTTTCCAGGCGCTCGGCGCGCCGGTGCAACACCTGCACCTCGTCAAATGTGTTCATGGTCGAAGTCTAAAAGCAAGGCCTGGTTGCGCCCGCTACGATGGCGACATTCCACCCATCAGGCTTCGCCATGCAAGTGCTTCGTGTTCATGATTTCGACGTCGGACCCGTTCTGGACGACCAGTCCATCCCCATGCCTGGCCCTGGCGAAGCGCGGGTTCGGGTCCAGGCCTGCGGTGTGTCGTTCTTCGACCTGCTGATCGCGCGCGGCGGCTACCAATGGCGACCAGCGCTGCCCTTCGTCGTGGGCAGCGAGTTTGCCGGTGTGGTCGACGCGCTGGGCGACGGTGCCGACGGCAGCATCGCGGTCGGTGACCGAGTCTGCGGCGGCGCGTCGATCGGTGCTTGGGCGCAGCAGATTTGCGTACCGACCGCGTCGCTGCACGCGGTCTCGCCGCAGGCCTCCATCGAGGAGGCGGCGGTGCTGAACACGCCTTATGCCACCGCGCTCTA
>CALQBT020000352.1 GCA_943328885.2 Bordetella parapertussis
AGCTGGTCGAACCAATCGAGCACCGAAGGGTTGTCGCTGAGCGTCAGGTACTGCTGGGTGCCGAGCTTGGGCGTGGGCAGCGCGGTGATCGGTGTCAGGATGATGTCCCAGGCTTCGAAGAACTCACCGAATGCGCGCGAGGTGGTGTTGAAGACGCTCTGCATCTGTGCCCGCTCGGTGTAGCTGGTCTGCAGGCCGGCTTCCCAGATCTTGATGTTGATTGGCTCGATCAACTCGGCGGGGGGCCGCGCCAGACCTGCCGGCGCGAGCAGGCCGGAGATGGTCTGCGCAAAGTTGCTGATGTAGCAGGTGGTCTGGGCGGCGAAGGCTGCTCGAAAATCGACTGCGGGCAAGGCCCATTCGACATGGTGGCCCAGCCCTTCCAGCAAGCGGCCGACGCGTTCGAGCTCGGCCACGTAGTGCGGCACCGCGTGGTAGTCGCCCCAGGCGTGCGACAGCGCAATGCGCAGCCGACCTGGGTCGCGCTGGATCAGCTGGCTGTAGGGCTCGGCCGGCGTCCAGTAAGGCATGAACTCGCCCGGTGCTCCGCCGCGGCAGTGGTCGACAAAAGCCGCCGTGTCGCGCACGCTGCGGCTCTGGCAGCCCTGGGTCGAGACGAGCCCGCTCAAGTCTGACATCTTGGGCGCGATCGAGAACACGCCGCGCGAGGCTTTGAGCCCGATGTTGCCGTTGGCACCTGCAGGGATGCGGATCGATCCGCCGCCATCAGTGGCATGCGACAGCGGCAGCACGCCAGCGGCCACGACGGCCGCGGTGCCGGCTGAAGAGCCCAGCGTGGTGTAGGCCAGGTCCCAGGGGTTGCGCGTGACGTAGACCGCAGGGTTTTCCGCCGACGAGCAGACGCCGAACTCAGGCGTCGTGGTCCGCCCGATCAGGTTCAGCCCCGCTTGGCGCATCTGTCGGACGAGAAAGCTATCGTCGGTCGCGCGGTTGCCACGCATGAACAGCGAGCCCATTTCCTGCAGCCGACCTTTGAGCGTCGGGCCCAGGTCTTTGACCAGGAAGGGCACGCCGGCAAAGAAGCCTTCGGGTCGGGTGCCGTCCTTGAACGGGTCGGCCACGGCGTCGTCGAAGACCTCGACCACTGCGCTGAGCAGCGGGTTGACCCGCGCGACGCCGGCCGCCGCCTGGGCGGCCAGTTCGGCAGCGCTCACCTCACCCTTGCGAGCCCGCTCGGCCAGCGCCACGCCGTCGTGGGCGGCCCACTCATCCCAACTCATCGCCAATGTCATGTCATCTATCCTTGTAAAGCTGCCGTGGCGGCCGTCGCGCAGGGCGCCGTGAAGCTGCACCGGAGCCGGTCGCGGGTGCTGCGTGCGCGGCACTCGAGTTGGCTGGCCGGTTGAGGCCCGTTGCTAGATCGGCCATCAGTCTACGACGCGCTGTGTTGCCGATCGCCACGCCTTGCTTGTGCAAGGTCGCGCTGGGCATTGCGCGATCTTGCGGCGCCAGAGCAGGTAAAGTGCCTGTCACACCCATCTTGATCCAGGAGTCTTTGATGAAACAAAAAATCGCCATGGCTGTCTTGACCGTTGCTGGCGCCACCGGGCAGGCCGCTGATCGGTTCCCGATCCTGACCCAAGAGCAACTGACGCCCGATCAGGGCAAGTTCGTCAAGCAGTTGCTGGCCGGTCCGCGCGGCGGTGGCGACAACAGCGCCGCTGCAGTGACCAAGCTGATGACCAACGGGCCTTTCAACGCCTGGGCGCGCAGCCCAGACCTGGGCGACCGGCTGCAGAAGGTCGGCGAGTACATCCGCTTCAACAGCTCGATCCCGCTGCGCTTGAACGAGTTCGCGATTCTGATCACGGCCCGGCATTGGACCTCGCAGTACGAGTGGTTTGCGCACCTGCCGCTGGGGCTGAAGGCCGGGCTCGACCCACAGATCGCTGCCGAGTTGGCGCAGAACCAGCGCCCGTCCAACATGAGGGACGATGAAGCGGTGGTGTACGACTTCTGCACCGAGTTGCATCGCAACAAGAACGTTAGCGACGCGACCTACAAGCGCGCCGCCGCGATGTTTGGCGAGAAGGGTGTGATGGACCTGATCGGCGTCAGCGGCTACTACACGGCAGTGTCGATGACGCTCAACGTCGCCGATGTCAAGCTGCCCGCAGGTGAACCCAACCCGCTGCCACCGCTGAAGTAGGCCTCGAATGCCGACGCCACATGAGCGTCGGCATGCCACTGGACGGTACGTTCATCCAGGCCACAGCATCGGTATGACCTTTCGGCCATGCCGGCGGTAGATCTGGAAGTCGCTGTCCAGCGTGAAGACCCGGCTGCGTTCATAGAGTTCGCTCATGCGCACCAAGCAGGCATCGGCCAGTGAAGCTGGCACCTTGTCATAGCGCTCGAACAAGGACTGAACCGACGTCACTTCTTCGCCCAGCGCCATGCCTACGTGCACGACACCGCGTGACACCAGTGCCAAGGCTTTGGCCGGATCGTGACCGTCGCGCGCCAACAGAAAACAGGTTTCAGCGATGACTGCTTCGCAAGTGAGCAGTGGGCCTGATATCTGTGCAAATTGTTCGCACGCCCAAGCGTGAAATGTGTCGTTGCGGCAATGCAGCGCCACCCAGGGGCCGGTGTCGAGCAGCAAGGTGGAACGATGGCTCATGTCTTGCCAAAGCCCTCCAGGTGGCGCGGATTGGACGACAGGTCCGCCGTCCCGCCGCTGAAGCAACCCACCAAATCGCCAGCCAGTACAAGCGCGGAGGGTGTCGCGGATGGCCCGTCAGCGTGCCCAAGATAGGCCGTCACGGCCCGTCGAACCAACTCGGATTTGCTCAGGTTTTGGCGATCACTGGCCTCAGCCAGTGCGAGGTCAAGCGCGGGCGGAATCTTCAGTGTCAGGGTGTTCATTTTCGAAATATTACCACCTGCCGTTTGTGATTACCGCGGCTTTTCATCAGCACAAGCAGGCTGGCTGGACTTGGAGCCAAGCGCTATGCGGTTCGTGCCTGCTTCGCACCGTGAAGTGATGCGGGCCTGATCCGGCCGCCTTCCAGGGTGTCAGGTCGTCGGTAGACCAAAATGGCGGCTGCGCTGCAGCCAGGCTGACGGCGGACCCCGTTGCCGGGCTCTTCCATTTTCTACAACACCCATGCCCAAGACCCCTGCCTTGCTCGACGCCTTGTCAGCCCTTGCCCGTGAGGCCGGCGCGGTGATCATGGCGATCTACGCCACCGATTTCAACGTTCGCGGCAAAAGCGATGCGTCGCCCGTCACTGAGGCCGACGAGCGCGCCGAGGCGGTGATCCTGGCCGGATTGCGTGTCCTCACGCCTGAGGTGCCGATCGTCGCTGAGGAAGAGGCTGCCGCCGGGCTGGCGCCGGTGGTGGCGGGTGGCGGGCCTTTCTGGCTGGTCGACCCGCTCGACGGCACACGCGAGTTCGTCGCACGCAATGGTGAGTTCACTGTCAATATCGCGTTGATCGAGCAAGGCGTGCCGGTGTTGGGCGTGGTGCTGGCGCCGGCGCTCGGCGGGCCGGGCGGTTGTCTGTATGCCGGCATCGTCGGGCAAGGCGCGTGGGTCGAGGACGCTGACGGCCGCCGCGCGATCCACTGCCGGGCCGAGCCGGCCGAGGGGCTGACGGTGTTGGCCAGCCGTTCGCACGGTGATGCGACGGCGCTGGAGGCTTTCCTGGCGAGTCACCTGGCCGGGCGCCGGGTTGCGAAGATGGGCAA
>CALQBT020000353.1 GCA_943328885.2 Bordetella parapertussis
GCCGCGCTGTGCGAAGACCCGGCGGCGGCCCGGCGGCAGCGCGCCTGCGGCCGCTGCGCCAGTTGCCATTTGGTGGGCACGCGCGTTCACCCCGACCTGCTGCTGCTGCTGCCCGACGCGCTGCGGGTGCAGCTTGGCTGGGTGATGGACGAGGACAGCAAGCTCACCAAGGCCGATGCCAAGCCCAGCCGCGAAATCCGTGTCGAGCAGGTGCGGCAAGCCATTGGCTGGGGCCAGCAGACCAGCGGCCGCGGTCGCGGCAAGGTGATGCTGGTGCACCCGGCCGATGCGCTCAACGCCACCGCGTCCAATGCGCTGCTCAAGACGCTGGAGGAACCACCGGGCGCGCTGCGCTTGCTGCTGACCAGCGCTGACCCCGAGCGCTTGCTGCCGACGCTGCGCAGCCGCTGTCAGCGCCTGCGCTTGGAACTGCCTGCCTTCCAGACTTCGCTGGACTGGTTGTTTGCGCAGGGCCTGAGCGACTCGGCACCCTTGCTGCGGGCTGCAGGCGGCAGCCCGCTGGAGGCACTGGCCTGGGCCGCCGAGGGTTTGAGTGCGGACCTGCTGGCCGAGTTGCCCCGGCGCGTGGCGGCAGGCGACGCCTCCTCGCTGGCGGGCAGGGCGCTGCCGCGGGTGATCGACCTGCTGCTCAAGCTGGCCCACGATGCCCAGGTGCTGCGGGTGGGCGGTGCACCGAGGTTTTTCGCCGCTGAGCATCTGCCCAGCGGTGTCGACGTGGCGGGGCTGCGCACCTGGCAGCGCGAGCTGTTACGCGCTGCGCGGCACGACGAACACCCTTGGAACGCCGGTCTGCTGATCGAATCCCTGGTCAGCCAGGCGGCAGTCTTGTGGCCGCGCCCACGCCCGACGCGCACGGCCGGCGGTGCGTCGCTAAACTCTCGGCCATGAGTGACATCAGCACCTCGGGCGGGGCGGGTTTGCCGCCGCTGTCGCCAAGCACGAGGCCTGGCGTGATCCAGCTCGTCTTCCGCGAAAAGGGCGCGCTCTATGCGGCTTTCATCCCCTTGTTCAGCGAAGGCGGTCTGTTCGTGCCGACCCACCGCGCTTACCAACTCGGTGAGGAGATTTACCTGCTGTTGTGCTTGCCAGACGACCCTCAGCGCTACCCGGTGGCCGGTAAGGTGGCCTGGATCACACCGGCCAATGCCTCAGGCGGTCGCACCCAGGGCGTGGGGGTGCGCTTTCCCGCCGACGACAAGTCGCGCCAGCTCAAACTCAAGATCGAACAAATCCTCGGCACGCAACTCGCCTCGTCCAAGCCGACCCAGACGGTTTGATGCGCTGGCGCCTGTCGGCCTTTGGGCCAGATTCGCTCCCATTTCCTTGTCCACGATGTACGTCGATTCCCACTGCCACCTGAGTTTTCCAGAGTTGCTCGTCCGCATCGATGCGCTGCGCGCCGACATGGCGACAGCGCAGGTCGACCGCGCACTGGTGATCTGCACCACGCTCGAGGAGTTCAGCGTGGTGCACGGCTTGGCGTTGGCGCACGACAACTTCTGGTGCACGGCCGGTGTGCACCCCGACAACGAGGGCGTCGACGAGCCTGATTTCGAGCGATTGAAGGCGCTGGCGCTGCTGCCCAAGGTGGTGGCGATCGGCGAGACTGGGCTGGACTATTTCCGACTGAATGGTCGCACGCGAGACGATATGGCCTGGCAGCGCGAGCGATTCGAGGTCCACATCGCGGTCGCGGCGGCGGTGGCCAAGCCGCTGGTGATCCACACCCGCAGTGCGTCGGTTGACACGCTGGCGATGCTGCGACAGGCCCAGTCGGCAGCGGGCGACAGCTTGAAAGCGGTGTTTCACTGCTTCACCGAGACTGCCGAGGTCGCGCGCGCGGCACTCGACATGGGCTTCTTGATCTCGTTCTCCGGCATCCTGACCTTCAAGACCGCCACCGCGCTGCGCGATGTGGCGGCTTTCGTGCCGCTAGACCGCTGCCTGATCGAAACCGACAGCCCTTATCTGGCGCCGGTACCGCATCGCGGAAGACCCAACTCGCCGGCCTGGGTGCCGCATGTGGCAGCCGAACTCGCGCGCGTCAAGGGCCTGTCGGTGGAGGCTGTGGCCGATGCCACGAGCCGTAATTTCGAGCAGCTCTTTGCGCTGCCAAGACCTGTGATGAAGCCTTGAGGATGTTAATACATTACTTTAAGATAATTTTCTATTTGTCTTTGGTTGTTTGTTTTTCTGCTGCCAAAGCAGGTGCTTACGAGGATTTTTTCAAAGCCATCAGCTTTGATGATGCGCCCCGGGTTGAAGCCTTGCTGCTGCGGGGTTTCGACCCCAATGCCCGCGACGAAAGAGGTCAGACCGGGCTCTATCTGAGCCTTCGGGAGGCGTCCTTCAAGTCCACAGCGCTGTTGCTGGCCCAGCCTGAATTGCGGCTCGACCTTCGCAATGCCGAAGGCGAGACTGGCTTGATGATGGCTGCGCTCAAAGGCCAGTTGGTCTGGGTGCAGATTTTGCTGGACCGCGGCGCGCGGCTCGATGCGATCGAGCCTGGATCCTGGACCGCGCTGCACTATGCGGCTTGCGGCCCGGAGCCTCGGATCCTGCAATTGCTGCTGGCTCGAGGTGCATCGATCGATGGACGGTCGCCCAACGGCAGCACTGCGCTGATGATGGCGGCCCGCTACGGGCCCGAGGGAGCGGTCGATGCGCTGCTACGGCAAGGCGCAGACCCGCGCCTGCGCAGCGAACTTGGTCTGACCGCAGCAGATTTCGCGCGCCAGGGGGGGCGTGAAAAACTGGCCGACAAGCTGTCGCAGACACAGCGCTGAAACGCCGGCGGACTCTCTCAAGCAAATGTGGCTTTGCCACTTTGCTTGATCCCCAAGGGGGCGGCCGGCTTCGGCCGGTCTTCGGGCGCTCAGCAGACGCCGCACGGGTCGATCGCTTGGGTAGGGTCTTGCGCCCTCACCGGCCACTTTGAATGCGCGACGATGTATATTATGTCAAATCAACAATCCATGGCATAATCAGGTGGACTGGGCCGGATCTCGTATTCAGCCGCAGTGACGCGCAGCCTCCTGCATCGCCACTTCAACGCCCAAGCGCAACCACCTATGGCCAAAGCCGATACCAAGACCTCCATCGATTCCGACGGCCTGCGCTATCGCAGCAAGACGCCAGGATCGCCGTTCACTGCAGCCGGTGCTTTCGGTGCGGCGACGATGTCCTGCTTTCTGTGCGGCAAGCACCGTCCGCGCAGCCTGCTGAAATCACGCCGCCTGCTCGGCAAGGCCCAGTTTGTCTGCTCGCCCAGTTGCAAGGAAGCCGACAGCGAAGGTGGCGCCAAGCCCTGACCTCGCGTCAGCGTAGGCTGACGCATTGATGGCTCTCAGGGTCCAGCGAGGCTGCCAAGGTTTGGTGATTGCTTGCGTACGACGACAGCTTGCGTCGATCGGCGGTCCTCGCAAGCAGCGCCTAGCCCTTGGTCCGGGACGAAGGCCTGGGGCTAGAACACGTAGACGCTTGTTGGGTTCGAGGCACGCGTGGGCGCAAGACGATTGCTGTGGTTCTCGTCAGCCGTTCGCAAGTCCCAGGACCGTGCTGTCTTTCAGCGCGTGACTGCGAGCAATTCGTATTTTGCAGCTTTTGCTTCGTCGCTGATCAACGCGCCCATGATGTGGCGCAGCCAGGGCGGTTGGCGTCCCCTTGTGCCGCCAATCCAGGCCTCGA
>CALQBT020000354.1 GCA_943328885.2 Bordetella parapertussis
CCGATCCATGCCTCGGGCCTTCAGCGCCGCCGTGAAGTGGCTGGAGCTCAACACCGTGGCCGTGACGCCCTCGGCGCCGGCTTCCAGCAGATCCTCGATGGCGTAGGCCAGGTCGCTCTTGCTCATGGCGACGATCGTCGGCAGGATGTCTGTGATCGGCGCGTGCCTATCGGCATCAAACTCAGGGTGGAGCTCGACGCCCAACATCCACTTGCGCAGCGCCCCGGCGTGCTTCAGGGAGCCGAACAAGCGGCTGTAGTAGCCGTCCGCGCCCATGGTTTTGACGGTGGCCGTGGTCAAGGCCGAGGACAGGACCATGTAGCGCCGCTCGGCGTCGGTCTGAGGCACACCGTCGAGGTAGTTCGTCGTGATGAAGTAGTTGGTGATGTTGGGCGCCATGTATGCCGGGCGCCCCTTGGGATGGATCGAGATCATCGAGTTCGACATGACCGGCTTGAGCTGGTTCATCACATCGACCCGGTCGTAGCTGTTGGCCTTCAGTTCGTCGATGTTCATCACCGACGCGCCGGTCGCCCAGTCGTTGAAGTTCGAGGTGAGCAGGCTGGCGTTGATCGTCGAGACGTTGATCGCCCCGAGCATTTCCCGTAGCAAGTCAAAGAACCACGACTTGCCGTCGCCCTGGACGCCGTGCAGCACGACGGCCCAGCGGATCTTGACGCCGGGGTTCTGCACGTTGAATGCAAGCCACGACAGCAGCAACTCACGTTCCCTGGCATCCGGGAACATCAGGGCCATGTGGGCCTCGACGGTCTCGATGGCGGCCAGGTCTTTGTCGGTGTAGGCGTCGGGCATTTCCGCGGCGCTGCCTTCGCGGTACATGTTCACCCAGGACTGGCCATCTATCTGGAAGATCGCAGGCAGCGCGGGCATGTAGCCTTTGTGTGCAACGGTGGGGATATTCCACTGTTCCAGCGCGGCCCTGTCGGCGCGCTCCCGGTTGCCGTCGCGGTCCATGGGCATGAGCCGGTTGTGCATGGCATTGAAGCCAAGGGCCGTGGTCTCGCCCTTGGTTTTGATGTTGAAGAACTTGTCGCCGCTGGTGATGTAGACCCAGTCCTGGACCCATTCCGGCGCGTTCGACGTCGGCGCCTTGTAGCGGCACCACTCCCGCACCACCGCCACCCCGACGGGCGCGCCGAGCGTCTTGAGGCGTTTGCCGATCAGCAAAACCAGGCTCTCGCGCTCGACCGTGGTCAGTGACTTGATCTTGGCGATCCGGGGCGCGATCTGCAGCTCGATGTTGCGCAGGTCTGTTTCGGCCTCGATCAGAGCGGGCAGGCCGTCGAGCGTTTTGGCGTGCACGTCCTTGACGCGCTTGATCAGCGTGGCCAGGGTCATGGCCCCGCCGCCGGCAGCCGGCGTGGTGCTGAGCGTTTGCCACTTGTCTGCGCATAGACCCTGCGCATAGCCCGCGCCGGGTTCGCTCCACTCATCGAACGCGGCGAGCCACTCGTCGGCGCCCTGGCCTTGGTGATGCAAGGCTCGGGCGACGTCCATCCACTCCTCGTAGCCGCAGGATGGGTCGAGGTAGGCGAGGAGCTCGAAGCGCACCCGCGGCAGAGTCCACTCATCGAGTGGGCTTTTGAGGTTGGCGAAAGCGTCGTCGTCGACCAGGGCTAGTTCGCCTTTGGTGTTGTCCGTTCGCGACCGTTCGTGACCGCTCGCGACCGCCTGCGACCGTTCGTGACCGCTCGCGACCGCCTGCGACCGTTCGTGTCCGTTCGTGTCCGTTCGCGTCCGCCCGTGTCCGTTCGTGTCCGGTTGTGGTCGTACTGCACCGCCGCCATCCGCGCCGGCCTCCACCACCGACCACCCGTCGGGCAGAGCGCCAGGCTCAGCCAGCGCGGCGAAGAACCGCTGCACGCCGGCCGCGTCGATGGGGTGCGTGTCGAACACGCAGAAGTTGGGGCCGGGCCCTGGGCCGCTGACCCACTGGTACTCGGCGCCGGAGGGGTGCTGCCCGTAGATCAGGTACTGCTGGCCCTGGCCCAGCACCTCGACCGCGTAGTCCTTGCCGTCGGCGCCTTTGGTGCCGGCGGGCCCTCGCAGGAAGATCTTCATCTTCGCGAACGGCTTATTCGTTCTGTACAGCAGCAGCCGCTTGGGCGCCTGGCCGACGCGACTGGGCGCAGGGCCACCGAGCACCTTGAGGGCGATGGCCTCGATGGCCAGCGCACAGGACTCGTCGGTGACATCGATGTCCACGCCGGGGTAATTGGCGGCGAGCAATCCAATGCTGTACGTGGCGCAGCCATTGGCCGCGAGGTGATCGACTTGCTCGACGCTCAGACCGTTCTGCCAGCCTCTGAGGCGTGGCGCTTTGGTCCCTGGTGCGATGGGGATGAGGTCCCATCCATCCCGGCGCAACTCCGGGGCGTGCGTGCCGAACCGAATCACCGGCGCTGCCTCGTAGCTTCAGACAGGTCGAGCACGGCACGGCGCAGGCCGTTGAAGCTGTCGCTCAGGATCAGCGCTGCGCAGACCTCTGGCGATGCGGTCAACGGGCCGCCTCCTTCTTCCGCCTCGCGCCGCATGGCTTCGAGGACGTCTTGCAGGAGGTCTTGCGCGTACTGGGATCGTGATCGGGCGTTGTTCATCACGCGAAACCCAACAGTGCGCGAATGTCAGCGGTGCGCCAGGCCAAACGGGAATTGATGCGGAGTGGGCGCAGCGGGCTATCTTCTGCCAACGCCCAATGTCTCAAAGTTTGCGGCTGGCGGTTGAGGTAGTACGCTGCGGCAGCGGTGCCCACTGCGGGGCGGGTCTCAAGCTCAAGAGGCGGGAACACGGCTGGGCTTGCTGCGGCATTGCGGGCATGCTTCCTGTGGTGAACCGTCTGGGATTGTGATCGGGCGTTGTTCATAGCGGGGGTCTCCGAGGTTTGGGGTTGCTCTGGTAGCCGACCAGAGCCGCGGTCAATGTTTGGTGTCTTCGACTGGCAGCAGGTGCAGCATCGCGCGATGGACCAGCGCGTGGAATGCGATCACCGCGCCGGAGTCGCAGCTGAGGAAGACGCGGCAGGTGCCGGCATCGAATGCCAGCTCATCGCCTGCGGCGATCGCGTTCAGCGCTTCGAGGGTCAGCACCACGCGCAGCTCGGTCACTCTGTGCCGGCCCGCTGCTTGGCGTCGGCACTGTCGAGCGCCTGGCGCATCTCATCAGACAGCGGGACCGGGATGACAGGGCTGTCGCCGCGTCGCGCAATGAAGGCCAGCTGCTTGGCGGCGTCCTGCTTGAGCGCCCAGCTGATCGCAAGCATCCCGGTCTCTTTGGCGTTCATCGATGATTCTCGCCAGTCGTCGTCATCAATGGCGGTCGCCGCAATCCGGTACATGGCACCACTTGCTATTTGCAGCGCTTCACGCAGCTGCTTGATCTCGGCCAGCATCTCCTGATGCAGCTCCGCCAGCATGGCCCGGTAAGGCGCCTCTGGCAGGCAGTCCGTCGACAACTTGCAGCGCTCAGAAAATGTCATCGCGTCACCTCTGGTTTGATCAAGAACATCGGGGTGCGCGGGCCCACGTAGGCGCCGGCCATGTTGACGCTGAACCACTCCTGGGCGCTGTCGTCATCCATGCCGCAACGATGCGCGACGCCAATGCCGCCGCCATCGAACTCGTCCGCCGGATCCAGGAACAGCAGCTCGTCGTCGTCGTGCTGGTCGACGATGGTTTCGCGCGTCACG
>CALQBT020000355.1 GCA_943328885.2 Bordetella parapertussis
ACTGCCAGATCTGGGGCAGGCCCTTATCTCGCACACCATGCCCATGCACGAATCTACAGACTCAGCCGGCACCCATCCCATCACCGACCGAGTGCGCGAGGCCATGGCGGTCTCGCTTCGAAATTGTGAAGAACTGCTGCCGCAAGCCGACTGGCTCAAGAAGCTCGCTCGGTCCGAGGCCACCGGCATGCCCTTGAGGATCAAGCTGGGCCTGGACCCCACGGCGCCCGACATCCATATTGGCCATACCGTGGTGCTCAACAAGATGAGGCAGTTGCAGGATTTAGGGCACCAGGTCATCTTCTTGATTGGCGATTTCACCTCGATGATCGGCGACCCGTCTGGGCGCAACAACACGCGACCGCCGCTGACGCGCGCGCAGATCGAGGCCAACGCCAAAACCTATTACCAGCAGGCCAGCCTCGTTCTTGATCCGGACCGAACCGAGATTCGCTACAACAGCGAATGGAGCGATCCACTGGGCGCTCGCGGGATGATTGAACTCGCAGCGCGCTACACCGTGGCCAGAATGATGGAGCGAAACGATTTTCACGAGCGTTTCAAGGCCAACACGCCGATCTCGGTGCACGAGTTTCTGTATCCACTGATGCAGGGCTACGATTCGGTCGCGCTCAAGAGCGACTTGGAACTGGGTGGCACAGACCAGAAGTTCAATCTGCTGGTAGGGCGCCATCTGCAGCAGGAGTACGGCCAGGAGCCGCAATGCATCCTGACCATGCCGCTGCTAGAGGGCCTGGATGGCGTCGAGAAGATGTCGAAAAGCAAGAACAACTACATCGGTATTGCCGAGCCAGCCAACAGCATGTTCGCCAAGGTGCTGTCCATCAGCGACAGCCTGATGTGGCGGTGGTTTGCGCTGCTGAGTTTTCGCAGTGAATCCGAATGTGCGGCGATCAAGGCAGAGGTTGATGCAGGTCGCAACCCCAAGGATGCCAAGCTGATGCTGGCGCGAGAGATCGTCTCACGCTTCCACAATCAGGCCGCAGCCGATGCAGCCGAGGCTGACTTTGCCCACCGGGCTCGTGGGGGTATCCCCGACCAGATCGTTGAGTTGAGCCTGACTGGCGCCCCGCTGCCTATCGGTATGCTGCTCAAACAGTCAGGGCTGGTACCCTCGAGCAGCGAGGGGCTGCGCATGGTCGAGCAAGGCGGTGTGCGCATCGATGGGACCTTGGTCAGTGACAAGGCGCTGAAGGTCGCTGCCAGTACCTTGGTGCTGCAGGTGGGCAAACGCAAATTCGCCCGCATCACGCTGAGTGCCTGAGTCGATGAGCACAGGCGCATGATTGCGCTGGCGCAGCGCGTGAGCGAGGCGGCAGTGGTGGTCGCAGGTCAAACCGTCGGCAGCATTGGCCACGGAATGCTGGTGCTGGTTTGCGCCGAGCCCGCCGACACCGAACTTCAGGCAGCCCGGCTGGTGGACAAGCTGTTGCGGCTGCGGATCTTTGCCGATGCTGCCGGCAAGATGAACCTCAGTGTCGTTGACGTTCAGGGTGGGCTTTTGATCGTCAGCCAGTTCACGCTGGCGGCCGATGTCTCTGGCGGCAACCGGCCCAGTTTCACCGCCGCTGCGCCGGCTGAACTTGGGCGCTCGCTCTACGAGACCGTGTTGCGTCTGGCGCGTGAACGGCATCCTGTCGTGGCCGCGGGCGTTTTCGGCGCCCACATGCAAGTCAGGCTGGTCAACGACGGACCTGTGACGATTCCTCTGCGCATCACGCCATGACGAAGGCCGTATTCGATCGGGCCTTCGCTGGCCTGCCGGACTGACGCCTGTCAGTCCGCGTACTGGCCGGCCGCCTTGATCGCCGGGCCCCATTTGTTGATCTCGGACTCGACGAACTTCTTGTGCTCTGCGGTTCCCAACCGTGCGTCGGTCATCACGACCGCGCCCAGCGCTTCTTCGCGTTTGATGAACTCGGGATCCTTGAGTGCTGCGCGTAGCGCGGTGTTGAGTCTTTCGACGACGGTCTTGGGTGTGCCTTTGGGCGCATACATGCCGTGCCAGATCGACACATTGAAACCTTTGAGGCCTGACTCGTCGAGGGTCGGTAACTTGGCCAGCGCCGGGGTGAGCAGGCGCTTGGCCGTTGTCACGCCGTATGCCTTGACCTTGCCGCTTTCGATTTGTTGCGAGGTGTTGGTGGTCTGGTCGCACATCAGATCGACCTGGCCGCCGAGCAAATCTGTCATCGCTGGTGCCGTGCCTTTGTAGGGCACGGTCGTCATGTCGACCGCGATGCTCTGCTGGAACAGCAGCCCGCACAGGTGCGAGGCGGCGCCGAGGCCGGCATTGGCCAAGTTGATCTTGCCCTTGTTCGCGTCTATCCACTTGCGCAACTCGGCAAAGTTGCTGGCGGGGAGCGTGCTGCGGCCTATCAGGGTCATCGGCACTTCGTTGATCATGCCAAGGTATTCGAAGTCGCTGAGCGTGTCATAGGGCAACTTGCGGTACAGCGACGGCGAGGTGGCCATGCCGATGTGGTGCAGCAACAAGGTGTAGCCATCGGGCGAGGCTTTGGCGACCTTGGCCGCACCCAGGGTGCCTCCGGCACCGCCGACGTTCTCGATGATGATGGTCTGGTTGAGCTGCTTTCGCAGCATTTCACCCAGATCGCGTGCGACCTTGTCTGTAGGACCGCCCGCGGCGAAGGGCACCACCACGGTGATGGGTTTGTCGGGAAACTCAGCCATTGCAGCCGAAGCTGCTCCCAACAACATGGCGGCACAGATCAAATTTTTCATCGCAAAGTCCTCATTGAACCAGTTGAAATTTCAGACGCCAATGCTAGGCATCGCTGCCATCGATTGCGGCGCGGGTACTACTTACAGCACAAGCCCATGACGCAAGTCTTTCGGCTTCAGTCATAGGAGCGCGCATCATCGATCACCTTGCCGTCGTTGGGCAAACCACCTGGCGCGAGTAGCTGCACCTCGCCTCGCAGCTTGGTGATGTCGCGGATGCTGTTGGCGATGGCATCTGCCAGACCCTCAGGTCCGCCTGCCACCTCCACTCGCAATGTCATGCGGTCGTTGGCCATCTGTCCTTCGATCACCAGGCGGCCGCGCAGCACCTCTGAATGGCGCCGGAGGATTTCCGCGACCTGGCTGGGGTGCACGAACATACCGCGAACCTTGGCCGTCTGGTCGGCGCGTCCCAGCCAGCCCTTGATACGCATGTTGCTGCGGCCGCTGGGGCAGGGGCCGGCCAAGACTGCGGACAGGTCGCCGGTGCCAAAGCGCACCAGTGGATAGTCGGGGTTGAGCACCGTGACCACGACCTCTCCGACTTCACCTTCGGGCAGCACATCCCCGGTACCTGGGCGGACAATCTCAAGCAGGATCGCTTCGTCCACGACCAAGCCTTGTCGATACTGGGTCTCGTAGGCGATCAAGCCTGCGTCGGCGGTGGCATAGCTTTGGTAGGCGGCTATGCCGCGGTCCTGCAGCCAGTCGCGCAGACTGGGCGGAAAGGCTTCGCCGCCAACCAGGGCCTTGGTCAAGGATGCGATCGACACGCCTGTCTCGGACGCCTTCTCGACCAGGATTTTCAAGAAACTGGGCGTCCCGATATAGCCGTGCGGTCGCAATTCGGCCACTGCCTGCAACTGCAGCTCGGTGTTGCCGACGCCGCCGGCAAAAGTGGTGCAACCGACCGCATGGGCGCCGCTCTCCATCATTGCGC
>CALQBT020000356.1 GCA_943328885.2 Bordetella parapertussis
CGATGAGGCCAGCACCTCGGGCACCTCGGACTGGGTGATACGCCAGGCCAAGCCCTCGGCGATCGCGGTCTTGCCCACGCCGGCTTCGCCGACCAGCAAGGGATTGTTCTTGCGGCGCCGACACAGAATCTGGATCACCCGCTCGACCTCGTGCTCACGACCTATCAGCGGGTCGATCTTGCCGTCCTTGGCCAACTGGTTGAGGTTCTGGGTGAACTGGTCGAGCGGCGTGCCCTTGCCGGCGTCAGCCGCGTCCTCCTTCTCGACCTCGGCATTGGGTTCGCCAGGCTTGGCCTGCGCAGGCGGTTCGCTCTTCTTGATGCCGTGGGCGATGAAGTTGACCACGTCCAGGCGCGTGACACCTTGCTGGTGCAGGTAGTACACCGCGTGCGAATCCTTCTCGCCGAAGATCGCCACCAGCACGTTGGCGCCGGTCACTTCCTTCTTGCCCGATCCGGTGGACTGCACGTGCATGATCGCGCGCTGGATCACGCGCTGGAAACCCAGCGTCGGCTGGGTGTCGACCTCTTCGGTGCCGCCCACGGTGGGCGTGTTTTCCTTGATGAAAGTGGTCAGGCTCTTGCGCAGGTCATCGATGTTGGCCGCGCAGGCCTTGAGCACCTCGGCAGCCGAGGGGTTGTCCAGCAGCGCGAGCAGCAAGTGCTCGACGGTGATGAACTCGTGGCGCTGCTGGCGCGCCTCGACGAATGCCATGTGCAGGCTGACTTCCAATTCTTGCGCAATCATGCGGCCTCCATAATGCATTGCAGCGGGTGTCCTGCGCGGCGAGCCGCTGCCAGGACAAGTTCAACCTTGGTCGCAGCGACGTCTTTCGAGAAGACGCCGCACACGCCACGGCCTTCGTGGTGGATCTTGAGCATGATGAGCGTTGCCGACTCGAGGTCGCAGCGGAAATAGTGTTGCAACACCATCACGACGAACTCCATCGGCGTGTAGTCGTCGTTGAGCAGCACCACCTGGTACATCTGAGGCGGCTTGGTGCGAGCCGTCTTGCGCTCGAGCACCACCACCCCATCGTTGCCACGGCGTGGCTGTCCCGGGGGCTTGGGCGGCGGTGCGGGTGGTTCATCCTGAGGCATGAGACATTCTATCGAGTCGCGCTGTCGGCCATCGCGGTGACCGGGATATTGGCACTGTTTGCGCCTGGCCAAAGCGACGAATAGCACATCAGGGTAAGTCCTGATCACGGTACACCCGGCCCGGCCAGAGCAGGTTCGCGAAACAGTGGCTTTGAGGCGCCCACCCGGCCACCACTGGCCTGATTCCATTACGATCGGTCCCAAATGATCAAACAGGCCAAACCATGACAGGCAAACAACGCTACCCCCACCTCTTCACACCGCTCGACCTCGGCTTCACCCGCCTGAAGAACCGGGTCTTGATGGGATCCATGCACACCGGGCTGGAAGAAGCCGAGAACGGCTTCGAGCGCATGGCCGAGTACTACGCCGAGCGTGCACGCGGTGGCGTCGGAATGATCATCACCGGCGGCATCGCGCCCAACGAGGAAGCCGGCAGCGGCAGCAAGCTGTCGACGCCGGAAGAGGCCGCGCAACACCGCAGGATCACCACGGCGGTTCACGCCGCCGATCCGGACGTGAAGATCTGCATGCAGATCCTGCACACCGGGCCACTGGCGCGCACGCCACTGTGCGTCGCACCCTCAGCCGTCAAGTCGCGCATCGGCAGTTACACACCGCGCGAACTCGACGAAGCAGGCATCGAAAAGCAGATCAGCGATTTCGTCAACTGCGCGCGTCAGGCGCAGGCTGCGGGCTATGACGGCGTCGAGATCATCGGTTCGGCCGGCTACCTGCTGTCGACCTTTCTGGTTCAAAAGACCAACCTGCGCAGCGACCGCTGGGGCGGCTCCTGGGAAAACCGCATGCGCTTGCCGGTCGAAGTCGTGCGCCGGGTGCGCGAGGCGGTCGGCAAGCGCTTCATCGTGATCTTTCGCATCGCAGCGATGGACATGCTCGAAGGTGGTCTGGCCTGGGAAGAGATCGTCTCGCTGTCCCAGGCGATCGAGGTCGCTGGCGTCGACATCATCAGCACCCATTTCTGCTGGCACGAGTCGCCAGTGCCGACGATCGCGACCATGGTGCCGCGAGCGGCCTTCGCCCAGGTCACGGGCCGGCTGCGCCAGGTCGTGTCGGTGCCGGTGATCACCAGCAACCGCATCAACATGCCGGCGGTGGCCGAAGAAGTGTTGGCACGCGGCGACGCCGACCTGGTGTCGATGGCGCGGCCGATGCTGGCCGACCCAGAGATCGTGCTCAAGGCCTTGCAGGGCCGCGAGGACGAGATCAACACCTGCATCGCTTGCAACCAGGCCTGCCTGGACCACACCTTTGGCGGCAACAAGCAGGTCAGCTGCCTGGTCAACCCGAGGGCCTGCAACGAAACCTTGCTGAACTATCGACCCACACCGGCGCCCAAGCGCATTGCGGTGGTTGGTGCAGGTCCGGCTGGCCTGGCCTATGCCACGGTGGCGGCCCAGCGCGGACACCGTGTCACGCTGTTCGAAAGCAGTGCCGAGATCGGCGGCCAGTTCAACCTGGCCAAGCGCATCCCGGGCAAGGAGGAGTTTCACGAGACGCTGCGCTACTACCGGCGGATGATCGATGTCCACGGCATCGAGTTGCGCCTGAACACGCGTATCGACGCGGCAACGCTCAAAGCGATGGGATTCGACGCTGTGGTGGTGGCCACCGGCATCGCACCGCGTCAGCCTGCGATCGACGGTATCAACCACGCCAAAGTCGTGTCCTACATCGACGCGATCCTGGGGCGCAAGCCGATCGGTCAGCGGGTCGCGATCCTGGGCGCGGGCGGCATAGGCTTCGATGTCGCCGAGTTGGTCTCGCATGCCGGCACCTCGGGTGCGGTCGATGTCGAGGTGTTCGCCCGCGAATGGGGCATAGACTTCAAGAACCACCCGCGCGGCGGCGTCACCGGCGTCACACCCGAGGTCGCGAAATCAGACCGTGAGGTCTGGCTGATGCAGCGCAAGGCCGACGCGCTGGGCAGATCGCTGGGCCGCACCACCGGGTGGACGCACCGCATGACGCTGAACCGCCGCGGCGTTCACCTGGTCAGCGGTGTCGAATACCTCAGAGTCGACGATGCAGGCCTGCACACCCGCGTCAACGGCGAACCCCGGCTGTTTGAGGTTGACAGCGTGATCGTCTGTGCCGGCCAGACGCCGCTGCGCAGCTTGCATGACGAGTTGCTGGCCTTGGGTCTGAAATCTGAGTTGGTCGGCGGGGCTTTCGAAGCCTCCGAACTCGACGCCAAGCGCGCCATCGATCAGGCCAGCCGACTGGCTGCCGAGGTCTGATCGATGACTGCCAAGCCCTTAGCTTCGACCGTTTCATCGAGCACCGAACCTACGCTGCACTTCGCGCAGTGCAACGGCATTTCGATGGCCAGTTTCGAATGGCACGCCGCCTTGCGCGGTCAGGCACCCACGCTGCTGTTCGTCCATGCCACCGGCTTTCATGCTCGGGTCTGGAATCAAGTGATCGCCCGCTTTCCAGACCGGCATGTGATCGCCGTCGAACAGCGCGGCCATGGCCGCAGCCAGGCCAAGGACTTCAGCACCTGGGAAGAGTTCAGTCGCGACCTCGCCGACTTCGCTGCCTCGGTCGATCTGCAGGGCGCGGTGGCCATAGGCCAC
>CALQBT020000357.1 GCA_943328885.2 Bordetella parapertussis
ATGGCGGCATTCATAAGGTGTTGTTAGCGCAGGTCCGAGACGACTTTCCAGCGACCGTCCTGGATCTGGCTCAGGCGCGACAGTGCTGAACCCAAGCGCTTGGTGGGCGAGAAGCTCAGCGGCGGCGTGCCGAACATGTCGGCGGGGATTTCGCCCATGGTCTCCATCGCCTTGATGAAGCTGTCGGTGTTCAGGTTGGGACCGGCTTTCTGGGCTGCGCGGATGAAGATCTCGATCGTCGCGTAGGTGCCGGTGGCGTAAGTGCTCGGGTCTTCGCCGAACTTGGTTTTGTACTTGGTGGCCCAGAAGCGCAGGGCTTGCTGCTCGACGTCTAGGTAGGGGAAGTAGACCGTCGACACCGCGTAGTAGCCGTCCATGGCCTTGCCGCCCAATTTGTGGATCAGGTCGGTGAACGAGGCCTGCGAGCCGACGATGGTCGGGTTCCAGCCGCTCTTGCGTGCTTCGCCGATCGCGCCTATGGTCTCGCGGATGATCGTGCCGAGCACCAGGAAGTCGCAGTTCGAGGCTTTGAGCCTGGCGATCTGTGACGAAAAATCAGTCGCGCCGCGCTTGTAGGTGGTCTTCTCGCCCATCGTCACGCCGATGTCCTTCAGGCCGGCCTCGGCGCCGCGCACCACTTCCAGACCGTAGTCATCGTCCTGGTATAGCGTGCAGGCGAGCTTGGCGTTCTTTTCCTTGAACAGCTTCGCCACGTTCATACGCATCGTGTCGTAGTACGAGGCAACGCTGGCGAACTTCAGTTTGTGCGCTGGGTCGTACATCTCGCGCCCGGCCGACAGCGGCATGAAGTTGATCACGCCCTTTTCGAACATCACTGGCATGGCCGCGTTGTTCATCGGCGTGCCGATGTGCGCCGCGATCAGGAACACCTTGTCCTGGTTGACCAGTTTCTGCGTCGCGAGCACAGCCTTCTTTGGGTCGTAGCCGTTGTCCTCGACCAGCAACTTGATCTTGCGGCCGTGGATGCCGCCTTGTTCGTTGATCTCGTCGACCCGCAGTTGCATGCCGTTGCGTGCGGCCTTGCCGTAAGCCGCGACCGGCCCGGACAGGTCCTGGATCGTGGCGATCAGAATCTCGGTCTTGGTGACGCCCTGGATTTGGGCGGCAACCGGGCTGGCAATGCCCAGCAGCGCGGCGCTCAGGGTGAGCGCGCAGATGATGGTGGAGCGGTCAAGCATGGGAAAGCTCTCCTGATGCTGGGGATGGGCTGCGGCTGGCAGCCGTCGGTCTAGGATCCGGTTTTCCTGAGGCCAGCCGGGAATGCAGGGTAGGTGAAGCTCAGGTGCAGCGTCTTGCGCGATCTGGCTGCTGATCTGGTCCGTTCAGCCCAGCCAATTGGCGCAAGACATTCAACGCGGGGGCGACCAGAGTGCTTGGCTGAACTTACACCGGTACCCACCCCATGAGTCTGCTCGACGCTCCACCCGCCCCGCATTACTTCAGCCCCGAGCACGAACAGTTCCGGGCCTCGCTGCGTGCTTGGGTGGCTGCTGAGATCACCCCCCATGTCAACGAATGGGACGAGGCCGAGACCTTTCCGCGCGAGCTGTACCGCAAGGCTTCGGCGATCGGCCTGCTCGGGCTGGGCTATCCGGAGGAGTTCGGCGGCACACCGGTCGATTTGTTTTACCACCTGATCCTGTCCGAGGAACTGGCCAGACCGGGTTGCGGAGGCGTCGCCGCGTCCTTGATGTCGCACACCATCGGCCTGCCGCCGATCAAGGCCTACGGCAGCGAGGCGCTCAAGTCCCGGGTTATTCCATCGGTGCTGGCTGGGGAGAAGATCGCCGCGCTCGCAGTGACCGAGCCCAGCGGTGGCTCGGACGTTGCCGCGCTCAAGACCACGGCGATCAGGGGCACCGACAGCGCGGGCGAGCACTACATCGTCAATGGCGAAAAGGTGTTCATCACCTCGGGCATGCGGGCTGACTTCATCACTGTAGCGGTGCGCACCGATCCCGCCAACAAGGGCGCCGGTGGCATCTCTGCGCTGCTGATCGAGGGCGACACGCCTGGCTTGACGCGCACGCCGCTGGCCAAGATGGGTTGGTGGTCCAGCGACACCGCCCACCTGCGCTTCGAAAACTGTCGGGTGCCGGCGGCCAACCTGATCGGCGAGGAGAACAAGGGTTTCAAGACCTTCATGACCAACTTCAATGCCGAGCGCCTGGGGATGGCTGCTTCAGCAGTGGGATATGCGCAGACCTGTTTCGATGAGGCGCTGGACTGGGCACGCCAGCGCCAGACTTTCGGGGTGCCGCTGTCCGAGCGACAGGTGATCCGCCACAAGCTGATGGACATGCTGCGCTTGATCGACGTCGCGCGCTGCCATATTTACGACCTGGCCTGGACTCAGCAGCACAGCGCCGGCGATGCCAATCTGCGCGTCGCACGGATCGCGATGGCCAAGGTCCAGGCCACCCAGTGCATGCAGTTTTGCGCCGACGCCTCGGTGCAGATCCTGGGTGGCATGGGTTTCATGCGGGGCACGCGCAGCGAGCGCATCTACCGCGAGGTCAAGGTGATGATGATCGGCGGCGGCTCCGAGGAGATCATGAAAGACCTCGCGTCGCGTCAACTCGGCATTTGAACTGGAGATCCCGGATGCAACTCACCCCTGAACACGAGGCGCTGCGCGCCACGGTCAAACGCTTCATCGCCGAGAAGGTCAACCCATTTGTCGACCAGTGGGAGGCCGACGAGATCTTCCCCGCCCACCAGGTTTTCAAGCAGATGGGCGACCTGGGCCTGCTCGGGTTGAACAAGCCCGAGGAGAACGGCGGCGCTGGTCTGGACTACAGCTACGCCGCGGTGCTGGCCGAAGCGCTTGGCGACATGAACTGCGGCGGTATTCCGATGGCCATTGGCGTGCAGACCGACATGGCCACGCCGGCGCTGGCCAAGCGCGGCAGCGCGGAACTGCGTGCCGAATTCCTCACGCCGGCGATCGCCGGTGACATGGTGGCTTGCCTGGGCGTGAGCGAGGTCGGCTCAGGGTCCGATGTGGCCAGCATCAAGACCCGCGCGCGCAAGGACGGCGGCGACTACGTCATCAACGGCGGCAAGATGTGGACCACCAACGGCACGCAAGCCGATTTCTGCTGCGTGCTGGCCAACACCAGCGAGGGCGCCAGCCACAAGAACAAGAGCCTGATCATCGTCCCGATGGCAACAAAGGGCGTCAGCGTGGCGCGCAAGCTGAAGAAAGTGGGCATGGACTCGAGCGACACCGCGCAGCTGCACTTCGACGACGTGCGGGTGCCGCAGCGCTACCGCATCGGCGAGGAGGGCATGGGCTTCATCTACCAGATGGAGCAGTTCCAACTCGAGCGTCTGTGGGGTGCGATCAACAGCAGCGCCATGGCCCAGCGGGCGATCGATGTGACGCTGGACTACACCCGCGAGCGCCAGGCCTTCGGCAAGAGCATCCTCGACAACCAGTGGGTGCACTACAAGCTGGCCGAGTTGCAGACCGAAGTCGAATGCCTGCGCTCTATCGCCTGGCGCGGCGTCGAGATGGTGTGTCACGGCGAGGATGCGACCAAGCTCGCGACGATGGCCAAGCTCAAGGCCGGTCGGGTGCTGCGCGAAACCACAGACGGCTGCCTGCAGTTCTGGGGCGGTATGGGTTATGTGATGGAAAGCCCCATCAGCCGCTTCTGGCGCGATGGCCGC
>CALQBT020000358.1 GCA_943328885.2 Bordetella parapertussis
AGCTCGGCATCACGGTGCTGATGGTCGAGCACGACATGAGCCTGGTCTCACGCGTCTCGGACCGGGTGCTGGCCATGAACCAGGGCGAGGTGCTCGCGCTGGGCACGCCGGCCGAGGTCCAGGCCCATCCTGGCGTGATCGAGGCCTACCTCGGTTCGATCGACGATGTGTCCTCGCTCAGGAGGAAGCCCGCATGACGACCCAGGTTCCAGCCGCGACACAGCCCGCGGCTGACGACATCTTGCTGTCGCTGGCCAACGTCGAGAGTGCCTACGGCCCGATCAAGGCGATCCGTGGCGTCAGCCTGAAGGTGCGGCGCGGTGAGATGGCCACCGTGCTGGGCAGCAACGGCGCAGGCAAATCGACGATCCTCAAGACGATCTCGGGCGTGCTCGACCCGACCCGAGGCACGGTGATGTTCAAAGGCCAGGACATCACCGCCCGCGACCCAGCCGACATCGTGCAACGCGGCCTGGTCCACGTGCCCGAGGGGCGCGAGGTCTTCCCGCTGTTGTCGGTCAGAGACAACCTGCTGATGGGCGCCTACACCCGGAACGACCGCGACGCGGTGGCACGCGACATCGAGCAGGTCTACGGCTATTTCCCGATCCTGCGCGAGCGGGCCGGCCAGGATGCCGGGCTGCTGTCGGGCGGCCAGCAGCAGATGCTGTCGATCAGCCGCGCGCTGATGGCCGAGCCCGAGTTGATCCTGCTCGACGAACCCAGCCTGGGCCTGAGCCCGAAGCTGACGAAAGAGATCTTCGAGATCGTCGTTCGCATCAACCGCGAACGCGGCACGACCATGCTGCTGGTCGAGCAGAACGCCAACATGGCGCTCAATGCGGCCGATTACGGTTATGTGCTCGAGAACGGCCGTATCGTGATGGAAGACCGCTGCGAGGTCTTGCGCGAGAAGGAAGACATCCGAGAGTTCTACCTCGGCATGAAGGACACCGGCGTTCGCGGTGAGCGGCGCTGGAAAAAGAAAAAGACCTGGAGATGAACGCTGCCTCCCGAAGCGCTTTCGGCGCCCCAGAGGGGCCGAGCCCGGCCGCTGGGTGTGGCCTGCCGCTGATCGTGCGGCGAAGAATTCAGGATCCCCGATGAGCGCCACCGCATCCCCCATCGTCACCACCCAACGCCCAGGCTGGGTGCCCGAGAAGCTGCCGTTCGACACCGTGCCCAAGATGTTCTGGCAGGGCGTTGAGGCGATGGGCGAGGCGGTGATGATGCGCCAGAAAGACCTGGGCCTGTGGCGTGCCTACCGCTGGACCGAGGTCGGTGGCATCGTCACCGAGATCGGTGCCGGTCTGGTCAGCCTGGGCTTTGAGCCCGGCGAGGTGGCGTCGGTGCTGGCCAACACGCGCCGTGAGTGGGTCTGGGCCGACCTGGCCGTGCTCAGCATGGGCGGCGTGTGCAGCGGCATCTACCCCACCGATTCGGCCTCCCAGGTGGAATACCTGTGCATCGATTCGGCCAGCCGGTTTCTGTTCGTCGAGGACGACGAACAACTCGACAAATACCTGGAACTGCGCGAACGCCTGCCGCAGATCCGGCGTGTGATCGTCTTTGACATGAAAGGCCTGCACGATCTGGACGACCCGCAGATCATCAGCCTGGACGCGCTGCGTGAACTCGGGCGCGAACACCTGCGCGGCCATCCGGGACTGCTGGCCGAGCGCTTGGCCAGCCGCCAGCCGCAAGACCTCGCGATCCTGGTCTACACCTCGGGCACCACCGGCCGGCCCAAGGGCGCGATGATCACCCACGGCAACCTCTGCGCTTCGCTGTCAGCGGTCAACCACGCGTTTTTCGAAGGGCTGCCCAAGGGCGGCGAACGGGTGGCTTTTCTGCCCTTGTGCCACATCGCTGAGCGAATGGTCGGGGAGTACATCCCGATCCTGCAGCACTCGGTCGTCAATTTCGTCGAGAACCCCGAGACGGTTTTCGACAACCTGCGCGAGGTGCAGCCGGACGTTTTCTTCGCGGTGCCTAGGGTCTGGGAAAAGGTGTTCTCGACCGTCACGATGGCGATCAAGGAAGCCGGCGCGCTGCAAAAGCTGGCCTATGCTTGGGCCTTGGGCGAGGGCACGCAGCGCGCTGCGTGTCTGGAGGCCGGTACCGAGCCCGGGATGCTGCTGCAACTGCGCTACTGGCTGGCGCGCAAGCTGGTGCTCGACAACGTGCGCCGGATGGTGGGCTTGAACCGGGTGCAGTTCGCGCTGACTGGCGCTGCGCCGGTCTCGCCCGGATTGATCCGTTGGTACCAGGCGCTGGGCATCCCTTTGCGTGAGGGCTGGGGCATGACCGAGAGCACCGGTGGCGGCACGGTGATGCCACGCGGCGTGTCTCGCCCCGGCAGCGTCGGCCTGCCCGAGCCGGGTGTGGAACTGCGCATCTCCGAGCAGGGCGAGATCTTGCTGCGCGGCGCGATGGTGTTCAAGGGTTACCTGAACCAGCCCGACAAGACGGCCGAGACGGTTGACGCCGAGGGCTGGCTGCACACGGGCGATGTCGGGCGGGTCGACGCTGACGGCTATTTCTACATCACCGACCGCATGAAGGACATCATCATCACGGCCGGTGGCAAGAACGTCACGCCCAGAGTATGGGAGAACCAGCTCAAGTTCAGCCCTTTCGTCACCGACGCGGTGGTGATCGGTGACAAGCGCGCTTACCTCAGCTGCCTGGTGATGATCGACGAGGACAACGTCTCGCAGTGGGCGCAAGACCGCGACGTGCAGTTCAGCGACTTCAAGAGCCTGTGCCGCGCACCCGAAGTGATCTCACTGATCGGTGAGGAGATCGAGAAGGTCAACAAGCAGTTCGCGCGCGTCGAGCAGATCAAGCAGTTCCGCCTGATCGAACAGCGCCTGACCGCTGAAGACGAAGAGCTGACGCCAACGATGAAGCTCAAGCGAACGCTGATCAACCGCAAGTACGCGGCGCTGATCGATGGGATGTATTCCGCCGCGGCCTGATCGCCCGCTGAGTCACTCGGCGTGAGTTACTCGACGTGAATTACTCGACGTGAATTACTCGGCGCTGATCTTGCGGTCGCGGATCACCTTGCCCCAGGTGGTGGTCTCCGCCGAGATCAGCCGTGCCAACTCATCCCGGCTGCCGGGTTGGGGCGTCAGGCCGTGCTTTTGCAGTTCGGCCTTGATCTCGGGCGCGTTCAGTGCCTTGACCAGTTCCTGGTTCCAGCGCTCGAGCACCGGCAGCGGCGTCTTGCCCGGTGCCACAAAGGCATACCAGTTGGTCGCGCTGAAACCCGGGTAGCCCGATTCGGCGATCGTCGGCACATGGGGTAAGAAGGCTGGTCGGGTCAGACCGGTGCTGGCCAGCGCGATCAGCTTGCCCGATTCGATGTGTGCTTGCGAGGTCGACAAGGTCGAGTAATAGGACGCGACCCGGCCCGCGAGCATGTCGTGCAGTGCCGGCGCACCGCCTTTGTAGGGGATGTGAACGGTGTCGATACCGGCGACCAGGTTGAACAACTCGCCCGCCAGATGCGATGCAGAACCGGCGCCGGTCGAGGCAAAATCGAGGCTGCCGGGTTTCTTCTTGGCCAGCGCGACGAACTCGGCCAGCGTTTTCACGCCCACTCCCTGGTGCACCACCAGCACGTTGGGAAAGCTCATGCCCAGCGTCAGCGGCGCCAGGTCACGTTGCGGGTCGTAC
>CALQBT020000359.1 GCA_943328885.2 Bordetella parapertussis
CGCGCTGGGCGATGGCCAGCACTTTGCTGTCGATGTCGCTGGCCAGGATGCTGACCTGGGCCTGTGCGCCCAGCGCCTCGGCCGCCGTCATCGCGATCGAATAAGCCTCTTCGCCGGTGGCGGTGGCGCTGCACCAGATGCGCAGGCTTTGCCCGGCGCGCTCGCGAAGATCCTCGGCCAGCGACTGGAAATGATGGTCTTCACGGAAGAACGAGGTCAGGTTGGTGGTCAGGCAATTGACGAATTCCTGCCACTCGAGATCGCCGGTCGGGCCGCTGCAGGCTTGCAGCGATTGCAGGTAGCTCGCAAACGAGGGCTGGCCGGTCTCGCGCAACCGGCGCGACAAGCGGCCGTAGACCATCGCTTGCTTGCCTGCGCTCAGGCTGATGCCCGCGCGCTGGTGTATCAGTGCGCGCACCTGTTCGAAATCGGCCTGTGAGAAGCGCAGGCTCGGGTCAGCCGTGGGGCTGTCGTTCAGGTGGGTCGGGGGTCTGGACATGGCGGCGCGCTCGGTCGTGACGGGGGGCGATGGCGCGCGCTGTTCGGGTCAGGGTGTAGCGAGTTCGGACGTGCCAAGCTGGGTGCCGAGTCTGTGCCCGAGGCGGGCCAAGCCAGCGCTCGAAATGAAGGCCGATAGCGGGCCATATCGGGCCGACCCGCGAGCGAATCCTGGCTAGACTTTTGATCCTCGTGGAACCCGCAGCGCCCATCCCGCCACCCAACCTGAGCCCTGACGCCCAGGGCCTGGGTCTGCTGCTGCAACTCGACGCCGCATTGGCGCTGCTTCGCCAGTGCGGGCAGGCCGAACCTGCGGCTGCCCCTGGATCTGCCGCTTACCTGCAAGCTTTGATCGACCGACTGGTGGACTTGTCGAGCCGCGATGCGCTCACCGGTTTGGCGAACCGACGCAGCTTCGAGCTCGCGCTGGCCCGCGAGGTCGACCGGGTGGCGCGATCGAGCGAGCCTGCCTTGCTGCTGATGGTCGACATCGATCACTTCAAGCGCGTCAATGACAGGCACGGCCATGCCGCGGGTGACCTGGTGATCAGCGCAGTGGCTCGGGTGCTGAGCGAGAGCGTGCGGCCAATGGACCTGGCCGCACGCATCGGTGGCGAGGAGTTTGCGCTGTTGTTGCCGAATTGCCCGGCCGCGTTTGGCCCCCAGGTGGCCAGCCGCTTGCGCCAGCGCGTGGCGCGCCACACCGTGGCGCTGCCGCCCGAGGGCCAGCCTCTGTCGGTGACGGTCAGCGTCGGCGGTGCTTTCGCACCGCAGTGGGTGCGTTCGACGCCAGGTATCTGGCTGCAACGCGCCGATCAGCAACTCTACCGCGCCAAATCCGAGGGGCGCGACCGCTGCTGCCTCGAGCAATCGGCCAGCAGCACGGTCAGCCATCAGGAGCGCGAGATGCTGCTGGGTGGTCTGGCCAAAGAGGATCCGCGATGAATGAGCCGATGTCCCCAGCCCGGCCTATAGCCCGGCCTATAGCCCGGATCATTGCCGTGACAAGCGGCAAGGGCGGCGTGGGCAAGACCTTTGTCAGCGCCAACCTAGCGGCAGCCTTGACGCGAGCCGGCCAGCGCGTGCTGGTGCTCGACGCCGACCTGGGGCTGGCCAACCTCGACGTGGTGCTCAGCCTGTCCGCAAGGGTCACGCTGCACGATGTGTTCACCGGCCGGGCCGAGATCGGCGACGCGTTGCAGCCTGCGCCTGGTGGCTTCACGGTCTTGCTGGCCGGGTCAGGGTTGCTGGAGTACTCGCGCATGACGCCCGAGCTGCGCGATCGGCTGATCGAGGTGGTCGATACGGTGCGGCCTGAGTTCGACCTGGTCTTGCTCGACACCGGTGCCGGGATCTCGGACGTGGTGCTGTTCACGCTGTCGCTGGCCGATGAGCTGCTGGTCGTGGTCACACCCGAGCCGACCTCGCTGACCGACGCCTATGCCGCGATCAAGGTGCTCGCCACCACGCAGGCGGCCCGGCCTGTGCGCCTGCTGGTCAACCAGGTCCAGCAACGCGGTCAAGGTCTGGCGGTCAGGGCTCAGTTGCAGCAGGTGGTCGAGCGCTTCGTCAACCCCGGTCTCGACGCCGCGCTGCAACTCGCGCTGCTCGGTGAGGTGCCGTTCGACGCGGCGGTGCGCGAATCGATTCAGCAGCGGCAGTTGCTGCTCGAAACCCAACCGGGCTGCCCGGCGGCCATGGCCATCGCCGCGGCTGCTGGCAAACTGCTGCCACCATGACCGATACAGCCCCCGCCCAAGCCACACCCTACGAACGCCTGGGCGCCGAACCCGGGGTTCGCGCGCTGGTCGACCGCTTCTACGACCTGATGGACCTCGAGCCCGCGTACGCCGGCATCCGCAGGCTGCATCCTGCCGAGTTGAACAGCTCACGCGACAAGCTGCACTGGTTTCTGTGCGGCTGGCTGGGTGGGCCTAATCTCTATGTCGAGCGCTTCGGTCACCCGATGCTGCGTGCGCGCCACCTGCCGTTTGCGATCGGCATCGCCGAACGCGACCAATGGCTGGGCTGCATGGCGCAGGCGATGGACGAGCAGGGCGTGGAGGCCGGCCTGGCGGCCAGGCTGGCCGAGAGCTTTTTCGGCACCGCCGACTGGATGCGCACCAAAGGCGGCTGAGCGCGCTCAGCCAGACGAGCTGGCCAGCAGCACCATCAGCGCCCCGGCGCCGCCCTGCGGCCCGCTGGCCTGGGCGAAGGCAATCACCGCTGAGCTCTGTGCCAGCCAGCGCTGCACCCTGTCCTTGAGCACGGGTTGGCGACCCGGCGAGCCCAGGCCCTTGCCGTGCACCACGCGCAGGCAGCGCGCGCCGCGACGGTGGCTGTCACGGATGTAGCTCGCCAGCAGCTCGCGCGCCTCGTCGCGGTTGCAGCCGTGCAGGTCGATCTGGCCCTGCAGCGTCCAATGGCCGCGTCGCAGCTTGGTCAGCACGTCCTGGCCGATGCCCGGGCGTCTGAAGCTCAGCCCATCGTCGGTCAGCAGCAGCGACTCCAGGTTGACTTCGTCAGACATCGATTCGGCCAGTGCGGCCTGCTCATCGAGCTCGCGCTGGCGCGGGTAAGGCGCTGGGCGAGGCAGCTCGATCTCGGCTTGCTGGCGGTCGGGCAGCGGGTGAACGCTGCCCACGCTGCGCGCAAACAGCCCCTGGGCTTGGCGGCGCGCGAGGGCGCAGGCCAATTGCTCGGCCGCACGTTCGGCCGCCTCGCGCGCAGCGGCCTCGCGTCGGGCCCGGTGCATCGCCTCGCGCAGCACACCGAGTTCGGCCAAGCTTTTGATCTTCACAACAAACCCCGTTCAGCAAACGACACCACCTGACCTCGCCCGATCACCAGGTGGTCGAGCACCCTGACATCGATCAGCGCCAACGCGGTCTTGAGCGACTGGGTCAGGAACTCGTCGGCGCGCGAAGGCTCGGCCACGCCCGACGGGTGGTTGTGCGCCAGTATCACCGCACCGGCGTTGCGCGCCAGCGCGAGCTTGACCACCTCGCGCGGGTTGACGCTGGTCTGGCCCAGCGTGCCGGTGAACATCTGGTCGAGCTTGATCAAGCGGTGCTGGGCGTCCAGAAACAGCACCGCGAACACCTCGTGCGGCAAGTTGCCCAGATGGAGTTGCAGGTAGTCCTTGACCGCCAGCGGTGAGTCGAACACCGGCGCTGCGC
>CALQBT020000360.1 GCA_943328885.2 Bordetella parapertussis
ATTCCGTCCAATGGTCCTGTCACGTCAGCTCCGGTGTTCATGCGGTGCCTGGACCGCAGACGCATCGTCTGGCTATCCATCGATGCAGCAGGCAGTCGATGCTACTACGCTGCGGCCGCCACCGGTCTGCATGAACACCAGATGTGCGTTAAGGTGTCGGCATTGCGGAAACACCGCGATACGTGCAAGGCAAACGCTGCTGGTCGTTGGTGCTGGATGAGGAGCGCAAGATGGTCGAGAACGGATGGCTGCAGATCGAATCGATGCGAGATCGGTGCAGTGCCGGCGAGTGGCAGGCGAGGGTGGATCTTGCGGCTTGTTATCGGCTGGTGGCAATCTACGGCATGTCCGACATGATGGCCAACCATGTGTCGGCCCATGTGCCTGGCGAGCCTGGCGCTTTCCTGATCAACGCCTACGGCATGATGTACGAGGAGATCACCGCCTCCAGCCTGATCAAGATCGACCACGCGGGCAACATCCTGTCCAAGCCCGATTTCGGTGATCTGGATTACGGCATCAACAAAGCCGGCTATGTGATCCACAGCGCGGTGCACGCGGCCCGACCCGAACTCGCCTGCGTCATCCACACGCACAGCTGGGCGTCGATGGCGGTGTCGGCGCTCGAATGCGGTCTGTTGCCGCTGACGCGGACGGCGATGCGCTTTCTCAAGATCGGTTACCACGACTACGAGGGCGTGGTGCTCGACGAGGCCGAGCAAGCTTCTTTGCTTCGCGATCTGGGCCAGGGCGAGGCGCTGATCCTGCGCAACCATGGCGTGCTGACGGTCGGGCGATCGATCGGCGAGGCCTTCAACTGGCTGCACCGCATCGAGTTGGCCTGCCACTCCCAACTCGCAGCGATGGCTTGCAACACGCCGCTGGTCCAGGTGCCGGCGCCTGTGCTAGAGGCGACCTGGCGCAACTACCAACCCAGCACGCGCCGGCCTTACGGACTGATGGAGTGGCCGGCGCTGCTGAGAAAACTCGACCGAGCCGACCCGAGCTACAAGTCATGACGTGCAGCGCCATGCTTGCAGTTTTGCGGTGGTGCCATGGTATTCATTTAATAATGATTATTATGAGCGGCTTAAAATCTGCCAGACTGCTGCTGCTGTGTTTGGAGTCGTGCTCGTCGGTAACGCCCAGGCGCAGAGCTATCCGAACAAGCCGGTCAGGGTGGTCGTCGCGTTCACGGTGGGCGGCACCACTGACTTGCTGGCCCGGGTGGTGCTGAACGCCAGCCACATTCCGTACAAAGCGGCCGAGACCTTGCGCGATTTGCTGGCTGGTCGCATCCAGTTCATGTTTGCGACCATTCCCTCGGTGATGCCGCTGATTGCGGCGGGCAAGCTGCGCGCCATCGCGGTCAGCAGCCTGAAGCGCTCCCATTCGATGCCCGATGTGCCGACCGTGGCTGAAAAAGGCTTTCCCGGCTTCGAAGCCGGGGCCTGGTTAGCTGTCTTTGCACCCAAGGGCACGCCGCCGAAGGTGCTGGCGCTGATCAACAAGCCGGTCAACGAGATCTTGCTGATTCCCGCGATCGAGCAGCAGATGGTCGCGCAGTGCGCCGACCCGGTGGGCGGCAGCGCCGCGCAGTTGGGCCAGTTCGTCCAGCGCGAGCATGACAAGTGGCGGCTGATCGTTCGCGAGTCAGGCGCTACGGTTGAGTGAACGCCGCCGAACAACGGGGGGCCGAGCCGGCGCTTGGCTCGGCCCTTGCCCAATGCTTGCACCTCGATGTCTTCGCGCATGAACCGCCGTCGCCCGACAGTCCACGGCCCGACAGCCCGCTGCGGGCGCTGGAGCAGGTCATCGTCACACCGCGTTGAGCCGGACCTTCCCAGGGCCATGCGCAGCGGGTGAACGCGATGTTCCTGGCCAGCCTGGCTTGCTGGTGCGCGGGCCAGCCCCTTCGAAACGAACTCGACCAGGGCTGAACCGAGCAAGTGCCTCAAGGCGGCAGCAGGGTCGGGTTGCGCTGCGCCAGGATGTCGTTCATGCGCAGCGCGATCACGTCGAGCAATCTCTGCTGCGCCGGGATGATGTAGTAGCGATCCTGCTGGATCGCCGCCAACACCGCAGCGGCGACCTCGGCAGGGTCGTAGCCCTCTTCCAGCGCAGCCCGAAAGGTGGCCGATTGAATGCGCTGGGCCTCGGGCAAGGCCTTGACATCGGTGGCGGGGCCAAGGGCTTCGGGCCGGTTGCGTTCGGCGTCGATGATGCGGGTGCGGATCAAGCCGGGGCACAGCACCGACGCCGACACCTTGGCGCCGATGCTGCGCAAATCCTTGTACAGGCCTTCGGTGAAACAGGCCACTGAATGCTTGGAGACGAAGTACGGGTTGCCGCCGGCAATCAGGCCGGCCACCGACGCGGTGTTGACGACATGGCCTGCGTCACCGCCGGCCAGCATCCGCGGCACGAACTCGCGAACGCCATAGAGCACGCCCATGAAGTTCACCTTGTGGATCCACTCCCAGTCCGACAGCGGCGTCTCCCAGGCCAGGATGCGCAGGGCTGGCGTGGCCACGCCGGCGTTGTTGCACAGCACGTGCACGGCACCGTACTGCGAATAAGCCGCGTCGGCCAAGGCCTTGATCTGGGCTTCGGACGACACGTCAGTTCGCACCGCGATCGCCTCGGCGCCAGCCGCGCGCAGCGCCGCCACCGACTGCGCCAGCGTGGCGTCTTCGATGTCGGCCATCACCAGCTTCATGCCCTGACTGGCAAAACTTTTGGCCATCGCCAGGCCGATGCCGCCCGCAGCACCCGTCACCACCGCCACCCGCCCGTTCAAGTCATCCATGATGAAGTCTCCGTCTGGTTGATCGAGCTTGGATTGTTCAATGCGGCCGCCCCGACCTTTGTCGCAACGGGGATAGAGGATCCGATCGACGGGGCCCACACTCCGGAAGATTTCACTGTTGTCGTTGCTGACGGCATGGCCATGCGCAGGGTCGAGGCAGCTTGTTGCCACCCGGTCGCGAATCGATTGAAAACCAGACGGGAGAAAGCTGTGTTCAAGAGAGTGTTGATCGCCAATCGCGGCGAAATAGCGATCCGTATCGCGCGTGCCGCTTCGGCGCTGGGTATCGAGTCGGTCGGGGTTTACCCGGCTGTCGATCGCTTGGCGCTGCATACCCAACTGACGAGCTCGGCGCGCGAGATAGCCAGCGCTTCGGCCGACCCGGTCCGTGCTTATCTCGACATCGAGGCGATCATCGCCGCCGCCAAGGCCAGTGGCTGTGATTGTGTGCACCCGGGCTATGGTTTCCTGTCCGAGAACGCCAATTTCGCGCAGCGTTGCGCGATGGAGGGCTTGCGCTTCATCGGGCCATCGCCCGCATCGTTGGCTTTGTTCGGCGACAAAATCGAGGCGAGGGCGTTCGCACAGTCACTGCAGATCCCTGTGCTGGCCGGCACCCCGGGGCCGCTGGCCAATGGCGACGAAGCCCGCGCGATGGCGCAATCGGTCGGTTACCCGGTGATGCTCAAAGCGGCTGCAGGCGGCGGCGGGCGAGGCATGCGGGTGGTCGCGAACGCCGAAGACATGGCCGAGGCCTTTGCCCGCTGCCAAGGCGAGGCCGAAGCGGCGTTTGGCAACCGAGCGGTCTTCCTCGAGAAGCTCGTGCCGCGTCCGCGCCACATCGAGGTCCAGGTGCTCGGCGAC
>CALQBT020000361.1 GCA_943328885.2 Bordetella parapertussis
CCGCCTGACCTCGTCGAAGATCGGCCGCTCGACCAGGATGCGCGACGCGGCCGAGCAGGTCTGGCCGGCGTTTTGGATCCCGGCGTTGACCAAAAACGGCAGCGCGGCGTCGAGGTCGGCGTCGGCGAACACGATTTGCGGGCTCTTGCCGCCGAGCTCTAGCGTGACCGGGATCGTGTTGAGCGCGGCGGCGGCCTGGATCAGCCGACCCACGGCCACCGAGCCGGTGAAGGACAGATGCGCCACGCCCGGGTGGGCAGACAGTGCGGCGCCCGCCTCCTCGCCCAGGCCGCAGACGATGTTGAGCGCGCCTGCCGGTAGCCCGGCCTGCAGTGCGATGTGGCCAAAGGCCAGCGCGCTCAGGCAGGCCTCTTCGGCGGGTTTGAGCACGCAGGCATTGCCCATCGCCAGCGCCGCGCCGACCGAGCGCCCGATGATTTGCATCGGGTAGTTCCAGGGCACGATGTGGCCAGTCACGCCGTGCGGCTCGCGCAGCGTCAGCGCGGTGTAGCCCTTGGCGAATGGAATCGTCTCGCCGTGCACCTTGTCAGCCGCACCGCCGTAGAACTCGAGGTAGCGCGCCAGCGCCAGCGCGTCGGCCCGGCCTTGCTTGAGCGGCTTGCCGACGTCGAGGGCTTCGAGTTGCGCTAGTTCGTCGGCGCGTTCGAGCGTGATCGCGCTCATCTTCATCAGGATGCGGCCGCGCTCGGCAGCACTCAGGCCGCCCCATTCGCCGTCCAGCGCGGCCTGCGCTGCGCTGACCGCCGCGGCGATGTCAGCGGCCTGGCCGCGCCCGATCTCGGCCAGCGCCGAGCCGTCGCTGGGGTTGGTCAGTGGCAAGGTCTGGCCGCTGGCACTGGCGCGCCAAGCGCCGCCGATCAGTTGCAGTCTGGGGTTGAACGGGATCGTCATCGGGCTTGGCTTCCTGGGTGAGGGCGGGTTCTGGGGCATCATAGATCTCATGATTCTTCTGTCTGGCTGCCGCCGTGCCGCCTGGGTTTGCGAATGAGTGTCTTTCTTTTCAAGCGGCTGGCCACCTTTTTGGCCACGCTGGTCGTGGCTTCGGTGCTGGTGTTCTCGGTGCTGGAGTTGTTGCCCGGCAACGTCGCCCAGGTGATGCTGGGCGAGACGGCCACGCCTGAGTCTGTGGCCGCGCTGGAGCGCAAGCTGGGTCTGGACCGGCCGGCGCCGCTGCGCTATTCGCGCTGGGTCAGCGGCTTGGTGCGCGGCCAGACCGCCAACAGTTTTTCCTATGACACGCCCACGGCCGAGCTGATTGCCGAGCGGCTGCGCGTCACGCTGCCACTGGCCGCGCTGGCGATGACGCTGACCACGATGCTGGCACTGTCGCTGGGCATCTTCGCCGCCTCGCAACACCGCAGGCTGGGCGACGTCGGCGTGATGGCGGCGAGTCAGATCGGCATCGCGATTCCGAGCTTTTGGTTTGCGATTCTTTTGATCCTGCTGTTCGCCGTCAAGCTGCAGTGGGTCAGCGCAGGTGGTTTCCCGGGCTGGGGCGGTGAGGCGGGTGGCGGGCTTTGGCCCGGCATCCAGGCGCTGTTGCTGCCGGCGGTTGCGCTGGCGCTGGTGCAGGCAGCGATCCTGGCGCGCGTCACCCGGTCGGCAGTCTTGGAGGTGATGCGCGAGGATTTTGTCCGCACCGCACGGGCCAAAGGGCTGTCACGGCGCGCCACGCTGTACTGGCACGTGCTGCGCAACGCGATGATCCCGGTGCTGACGATCATGGGCCTGCAGTTTGCGAACCTGATCGCCGGCACCATCGTGGTCGAGAACGTGTTTGTGTTGCCGGGAATCGGCCGGCTGGTGTTCCAGGCCATCGCCAACCGCGATCTCGTGGTGGTGCGTGACGTGGTGATGCTGTTGGTGGCGGTGGTGGTGGTGGTGAACTTCTGCGTCGACCTGCTGTACGCGCTGGTCGACCCGCGGCTCAGGAGCGGCGATGCTTGACCGACCGCGCCGCAGTGCCGCGGGCGCTCGCGCCCAAAACAGCCCCAACGGAACCCGATCCGCGGTGTCTGCCGGGTTTTTCGGCCGCGCCGCGCGCCACCCGAGTTTTGCGATCGGCGCGGTGCTCAGCGCCTTGCTGGTGCTGGCCGCGCTGGTCTCGCTGTTCTGGACGCCTTACCCGCCCACCGAGATCGATATCCCGGCCAAGCTGCGGCCGCCGTCGGCCGCACATGGCCTGGGCACCGACAGCCTGGGCCGTGACATCGCGTCGCAGTTGCTGGCCGGCGCGCAGAGTGCCATCGTGGTCGGTGTGGTGGCGGTGAGCATAGGCTTGGGCTTGGGCGTGTTGCTGGGCTGTCTGGCAGCGGCGCGGCGCGGCTGGGTCGAAGAGCTGGTGATGCGCGCGGCCGACTTCACCTTCGCATTTCCGGCGCTGCTCTCAGCGATCATGCTGGGGGCGGTCTACGGGCCGGGCTTGCTGACGGGCATCCTGGCGATCGGCATCTTCAACATCCCGGTGTTCGCGCGCATCAGCCGCGGCGCGGCCCAGGCGGTGTGGTCGCGCGAGTATGTGCTGGCTGCTCGCGCGGCCGGCCTAGGGCCTTGGCGCATCACCTGGGTCCACGTGCTGCCCAACATTGCCAGCGTGCTGATCGTCCAGGCGACGATCTCTTTTGCCACCGCGATCCTCGCCGAGGCCGCGCTGAGCTATCTGGGCCTGGGCACGCAACCGCCACAACCGAGCTGGGGCCGCATGCTCAACGAGGCCCAGACCCTGTTGTTTCAGGCGCCGATGCTAGCGGTTTACCCCGGGCTGGCGATTGCGCTGAGCGTGCTGGGCCTGAACCTGATGGGTGACGGGCTGCGCGACTTGCTCGACCCCAGGCTCGCGCGCCGGCGCTGAAGGCTTGCGCGTACAATCATTGGTTTGGTGCGTGGCGCCGCCGCAGCGGCGCTTCCGGACAGTCGACCCGCAAGTCTGGTGCCGGCTTCTCGCGCCGCGCTGTACCCGGTTTGCCCACGTGGGTTCTGCTGTTCGCGATGCAGGTGCCCGTGACCGGCCTGCTACCCGCCGGGCGGCAGGCCGTCCACCTTTCGCCATGAGGCGGGATGGCCCGGGTGACCCAATGTTTGTGGTTTGCCGCGTTGGCGGTGAACCGCAATGTTTTTCATGCCGGTGTTGCCTGGCCACCAAGGCTGCAGCGCCGCGAGGATTCAAGCAGGAGACCCGCGTTCTATGGCCAAGGAAGAACTGATCGAGATGCAGGGCAAGGTCACCGAGGTCCTGCCCGACTCGCGTTACCGTGTCACACTGGACAACGGCCATGTGCTGATCGCCTACACCTCGGGCAAGATGCGCAAGCACCACATCCGCATCCTCGCGGGTGACGCGGTGTCGCTCGAGTTGTCGGCCTACGACCTGACCAAGGGCCGCATCACCTTCCGGCACATCGAGCGCCGCGGCCCCGGCCCGAGCGAGCAGCGCCGCTGAGCCCGGCCGCCCGGCCGGCTCGAGCCGTGCTTGTTCGGCGACGCTGTGGGCGAACTCAAGCGCCGTGAATGCCTGCAGGCCTGTGTGACCACCCCACCCTTGCTTGAACTGCACGAGCTGTGCGTCACGCTCGCCACCGCGCGCGGCCCGGCGCTGGCCTTGCGCGACGTGTCGTTCTCGCTCGACCGCGGCCAGACCCTGGGGCTGATC
>CALQBT020000362.1 GCA_943328885.2 Bordetella parapertussis
AACCAGCTCGTACGCCACGGCCGTGAGGTCGAAGTCGTCAAGAGCAAATCGCCTGCGATGCAGAACTGCCCGCAGCGGCGCGGTGTCTGCACACGTGTCTACACCACCACCCCCAAGAAGCCGAACTCTGCGCTGCGGAAAGTCGCCAAAGTGCGTCTGACCAACGGTTTCGAGATCATCTCCTACATCGGTGGTGAGGGTCACAATCTCCAGGAGCACAGCGTGGTGCTGGTGCGCGGCGGCCGGGTCAAGGACTTGCCTGGCGTGCGCTACCACATCGTGCGCGGCTCGCTCGACTTGCAGGGTGTCAAGGATCGTCGCCAGTCGCGCTCGAAGTACGGCGCCAAGCGGCCCAAGAAGGCCTGATCGCCTGCGGGTTCGTGTTGATCAGCTGATCATCCGGACCCGGCGGAGACCTCTTACCTGGGTCTCACAAACGTCTGTCACGGTCGGTCGAAAAGCCGACGCGGTGACTGTTGCGGCAAACCCTGGCCATCGGTCGGGGCGCTGAGTAAGTGAGAGATCTGTTGCGTGATCTCTCGGGTGCGGGCGCCACAGGCCCTGGCACCAGCTGAAGCTTCACAAGGAATCGTCATGCCACGTCGTCGCGAAGTACCCAAACGCGAAATCCTGCCTGATCCGAAATTCGGGTCGGTAGATCTGTCCAAGTTCATGAACGTCGTCATGGAGTCGGGCAAGAAAGCCGTCGCCGAACGCATCATCTATGGTGCGCTCGAGCAAGTTGAGAAGAAGGCCGGGAAGGATCCGCTGGAGATCTTCATGGTCGCCATCAACAACGTCAAGCCGATGGTCGAAGTCAAGTCCCGCCGCGTCGGCGGTGCGAACTACCAAGTTCCCGTGGAAGTTCGTCCCGTCCGTCGCATGGCTTTGGCGATGCGCTGGCTGAAGGAGTCGGCCCGCAAGCGCGGCGAGAAGTCGATGGCTGCCCGCTTGGCCAATGAGTTGCTCGAGGCCAGCGAAGGCCGCGGCGGCGCGATGAAGAAGCGCGACGAAGTGCACCGCATGGCCGAGGCCAACAAGGCCTTCTCGCACTTCCGCTTCTGAGCTTTCCCATCAAGCCTTTCGGCCGCTCGTGCGGGTTTTTACCGACCCGAGAGCGGCTCCTGTATTTGGAGTCACACCATGGCCCGCAAGACCCCCATCGAGCGCTACCGCAACATCGGTATCTCTGCGCACATCGATGCTGGCAAGACCACCACGACTGAGCGCATCCTTTTCTACACCGGCGTGAACCACAAGATCGGCGAAGTGCACGATGGTGCGGCGACGATGGATTGGATGGAGCAGGAGCAGGAACGCGGCATCACGATCACCTCGGCTGCGACCACCTGTTTCTGGAAGGGCATGGAACTGGCCTTCCCCGAGCATCGCATCAACATCATCGACACCCCCGGGCACGTCGACTTCACGATTGAAGTCGAGCGTTCGATGCGGGTGCTCGACGGCGCTTGCATGGTGTACTGCGCCGTCGGCGGCGTGCAGCCGCAGTCCGAGACCGTCTGGCGCCAGGCCAACAAGTACAAGGTGCCTCGGCTGGCCTTTGTCAACAAGATGGACCGCACGGGCGCAAACTTCTTCAAGGTCTACGACCAGATGAAGCAGAGGCTGAAAGCCAACCCTGTGCCCATCGTGATCCCGATCGGCGCCGAGGAGACCTTCACCGGTGTGATCGACCTGATCAAGATGAAGGCGATCATCTGGGACGAAGCCTCGCAAGGCATGAAGTTCGACTACCGCGACATCCCGGCTGAACTTCTCGAAGAGGCCAAGAAGTGGCGCGAGAACATGCTCGAAGCCGCTGCCGAGTCGTCTGAAGAGCTGATGAACAAGTATCTTGACTCGGGCGACCTGAGCGAAGACGAGATCAAGCTCGGGATCCGCACCCGCACCATCGGCGCCGAAATTCAGCCGATGTTCTGCGGCTCGGCTTTCAAGAACAAGGGCGTGCAGCGCATGCTCGACGGCGTGATCGAATTCATGCCGTCGCCGGCTGACATCCCGCCGGTGCCAGGCACTGACGACGACGACAAGCCGGTCGTGCGCCATCGCACAGACGAAGAGAAGTTCTCGGCCCTGGCCTTCAAGCTGATGACCGACCCCTACGTCGGCCAGTTGACTTTTGTGCGCGTGTACTCGGGTGTGCTGAAGTCGGGCGACTCAGTCTACAACCCGATCCGCGGCAAGAAAGAGCGCATCGGTCGGATCCTGCAGATGCACGCCAATCAGCGTGAAGAAATCAAGGAAATTCTGGCGGGTGACATCGCCGCCTGCGTGGGCTTGAAGGACGTGACCACGGGTGAAACGCTGTGCGATCCGACGTCGATCATCACGCTCGAGAAGATGATCTTCCCGGAGCCAGTGATCTCGCAGGCTGTCGAGCCCAAGACCAAGGCCGACCAGGAGAAGATGGGCATCGCGCTGGGTCGCCTGGCGGCTGAGGATCCTTCTTTCCGCGTCAAGACCGACGAAGAATCGGGCCAGACCATCATCTCGGGCATGGGCGAGTTGCACCTCGAGATCATTGTCGACCGCATGAGGCGCGAGTTCGGCGTCGAAGCCAACGTCGGCAAGCCGCAGGTGGCCTACCGCGAGACCATTCGCAAGGCAGTTTCCGACATCGAAGGCAAGTTTGTTCGTCAGTCTGGCGGCAAGGGTCAGTACGGTCACGTCGTGTTCAAGGTCGAACCGCAAGAGCCTGGCAAGGGCTTCGAGTTCGTCGATGCGATCAAGGGTGGCGTGGTGCCGCGTGAGTTCATTCCGGCGGTGCAAAAAGGCGTGATCGACTCGCTGCCCAATGGCGTGCTGGCCGGCTTCCCAGTGGTCGATGTCAAGGTCACGCTGACCTTCGGCTCGTACCACGAGGTGGACTCGAACGAAAACGCCTTCAAGATGGCGGCTTCGCTCGGTTTCAAGGACGGCTGCCGCAAGGCTTCGCCTGTGATCCTGGAGCCGATGATGGCGGTCGAAGTCGAGACGCCGGAAGACTACGCGGGCTCGGTGATGGGTGACCTGTCGTCGCGTCGCGGCATGGTCCAGGGCATGGACGACATGCCTGGTGGCGGCAAGGTCATCAAGGCCGAAGTGCCGCTGTCGGAGATGTTCGGCTACTCGACCACGCTGCGTTCGATGTCGCAAGGCCGCGCCACCTACACGATGGAATTCAAGCATTACAGCGAAGCGCCCAAGAACGTGGCTGACGCGATCATCACGTCCAGGGCGAAATAGGCCCACCCCCGCAGCGCCTGCGGCGCTCCCCCTCAAGGGGGCGCCGCCAGCGGACCGGCAAAGCCGGATCCGCGGCGGTCGCTGGGTTGCTGCGGGGCAGAATTTGAGATGGTCTTCGGCGCCACACCTGCTGTGGTTGGTCAGCTGCCCGTGGCAGACCAGTGCCGGAAACCTTAAACACACACGGGCAACAGCTCTTTTTGGAGAGAAGCAATGGCAAAGAGTAAATTCGAACGCACCAAGCCCCACGTCAACGTGGGCACGATCGGTCACGTCGACCATGGCAAGACGACGCTGACGGCGGCCATCACCAAGGTGCTGGCGCAGAAGTTCGGCGGCGAGTTCAAGGCCTACGACCAGATCGATGCCGCACCGGAAGAAAAAGCCCGGGGCATCACGATCAACACGGCGCACGTCGAGT
>CALQBT020000363.1 GCA_943328885.2 Bordetella parapertussis
ATGGCCATCGTGGCAAGCACGGTGATCGCCGAAAGCCGCGAAAGGCACCAGTCGACGCGGAACAGGAATTTCTCGACCGCGTCGATCATCGCCCTGTCCTCATCTGCTCGAATGCCTCAGTCTGCGCCGCGACATGCAGTTGCATGGCCGACTCAAGGTCGGTCGACAAGCCGCCGGCCAGCGACTTCTTTGCGACAGCCAGCCCACTGGGCTGCAGCGTTGCAAGTTCGGCCGCAAGCGCAGCCGCGCGTGCCTCGATCTCACTGGCATCGCACACCTCGTTGACGAGACCCATGCGTTGCGCATCGGCTGCTGTGAATGGACGGCCCAGCATGACCCATTCGGCCGCGAGTTGCCGGCCCAGCAAGCGAGCCATCAGATAACCGCCGCCGGCCAGGCCGCGCTGAACCTCGGGCAGACCGAACCTTGCCGTCTTCGCGGCCAGGACAAAGTCGCTGAAAAAAGCCAGCGCGGCCCCAGCGCCCAAGGCATCCGCATGCACGAGGCTGGCGATTGGCTTCGGGAACCGCGTCATCTCGAGGTACATCGCGAGGATGTCCGTCATATAGGCGCGGAAGTCCTGCACATCGAAGGCGGCAAACTCCTTCACATCTGCACCCGCGCAGAAGAGCCGGCCTTCTGCGCTGATGAACAAGCCGTGCAAATCCGGGTTCGCGGCCTGCGTGCGAAGGATCTCGCGGATGCCCGCCACGGTGCTGCCCGACATCGGGTTGACACCGCTGGTCGACGACAGCCGTAGCTCGAGGAAGCTGCGCCCGTTGGCGCGCCGTTCGAGCTGTTCGATGGCAGTGCTGCTCACGGCGTTCAACGGTAGGGCTTGACCGCGTCGCGGAAGGCCTTGAGCGCTTCGGAGCCCTTGCGGCCCCGTTTGTCGGCAGCGTCGGCCCATTCCTGCGCCACGGTGGAGAGTTGGTCGTCGAACTTCTTCCGGTCGGCCGTGTTCAGGCTCACCACCGCCATGCTGCTGCCAGCGACGAGCTTCTTGATGGCGTCTTGCTCTTCCCGGTCGATGAGGCTGCAGGCATGGCGGGTGGTCTTCTCGCCGGCTTCGGCCATTGCCTTCTGCACCGCAGGGCTTAGCTTGTCCCACACCTTGATGGAGATGGCGTAGAGGGTCATGCTGCTGCCGAAGCTCAGGTCGGACGTACCGTACTTCGTCTTGCCCTGCAGATCGTAGGTGAACACGCTGGCACTGGGAAAAGCCATGCCGTCCACCGTGCCGCGCGAGAACGATTCGCTCAGTTCAGCAGCGCTCATGCGGATCGGCACCATGCCCAGCACGCGCAGGCCGGCATCCATCGCTGGGCCGGACGAGCGGATCTTCAACCCGCTCATCGTCGCGAGGCTGTCGAACTTCTTCGACGTGAAAAGTTGGTATGCCGGCAGGCCGACAACGTACAGCAGTCGCAGACCTTGCGGCGCGAGCTCGATCTTGTCGATGAAGCCGCCCGGCTTGGCGAGTTGCTCATAGGCCATGGACGCCGCGCAGGCATTGGGCAGGATACCTGGCAACTCGGCCACGGTCGACAGCAGCAGCGCGTCACCCAGGTAGCCGGGCACGAACTCGCCAATATCGGTGATGCCCGACTTGGCCAGCGTCATCATGTCCTTCGACTTGCCCAAGCGCTCGCTCGGGTAGCGCGTGATCTTGACGACGCCACCGCTGGCCTTTTGCACTTCCTCGATCCAGAAGTTGGTCGAGTAGCGCGCGATGTAATGGTCTTGCGCCAACCGATCCGCGAGCTTGAGCTCGATGGTCTGGGCGAATGAAACGGCCGTTGCCATCCAAGCAGCCACTGCGAGGGCAGCCGTCATTGCGAGCTTGAAATTCATTGCTTGTCTCCTGTGGGGTTGTCAGACGAAACAGAAGGCTCTGTCCACCTGAACCTCGGCTACCTTGCTGCTTTGAATCCTCTTCTCGAGCTCGTCCCGAACGAAGTTGCGGAACTGCGATGCAGCCCTACTATAGGCGGCTGCGCCGTTCTGCTTGAGTCCTTCACGTACTTTCCGCGTGGCCATGGTGCGCGTCGCGACGGCATTGAGCGCTGCGTGATGTCGGCGGGCAGATTCGCAGCACCATACATGTCAAGAACACTGGGAATGCTCATGCAGGTTTTCCGCAGCGGCACCCAAGGACATGCTCTACGCCATTTGATCGACGCCCACGGCCGCGGGCTTGGCGCGTTCTGCACCTCCCGCAACTGGACTTCGACCAACTTGGTGCACCGGGGCCATTCGATCAGGCCCAGCCGATGCAGCACCAGCACCATGCTGCGGCACACCATGTCGCGCAGCGCCCTATCGGGCTGCAATCGGCGCTGTCGCAGTGGCCGGAATCCCTGCTCGCTGCGGATCGCAATCGGCGGTGGTACCGTTGCATGCTCTCGCCAAGAAGCCCACTGAAAAAAGGCGCCACCCCCATGTACCCGTTCACCTATCAACGCGCGACTGGCCTGGCTGAGGCCGTCGCCGGCCTGAAAGCCGATCCGCAGGCCAAAGCGATTGCCGGCGGCATGACGCTGCTGCCTTCGATGAAGCATCGCCTGGCCGCGCCCTCCAGCCTCATCGACATCGCGCGCCTGGCCGAGTTGCGCGGTATCCGTCGCGATGGCAATGGTCTGGTCGTCGGCGCCGCGACCCGGCACAACGAACTCACGGCCGATCCGATCGCGCAGTCCGCGATCGCCGCACTTGCCCGCTTGGCCGGCCTGATCGGGGACCCCCAGGTCAGGGCTCGCGGTACGCTCGGCGGATCGGTGGCCAACAACGACCCGGCTGCCGACTACCCGGCGGCCGTGCTGGCCTGCCGCGCGCAGATCGTCACCGACCGGCGCAGCATTGCGGCCGACGAGTTTTTCCAGGGCATGTTCACGACGGCGCTGGCGCCCGATGAGTTGATCACCGCCATCCGCTTCGAGTGCCCGCGCCGTGCCGCCTACGCCAAGTTTGCGCAGGCCGCCTCGGGCTATGCCATGACTGGCGTGTTCGTGGCGCAGTTCGATGAAGCGGTGCGCGTGGCGGTCACCGGCGCCGGACCCAGCGTGTTCCGCTGGGAAGCCGCCGAGCGGGCGCTGTCGGCCAAGTTCTCGGTCGGCGCGCTCGATGCGCTGACGATGCCGGCCAGCGGCCTGAACGCCGACCAGCATGCGCCTGCCGACTACCGGGCGCACCTCGTCAAACTCATGACCCTGCGGGCCGTTGCCGACATCACCGGCGCGACCGCTTAACGCCCAAGGACCTCCGATGAACATCGAACTCACCGTCAACGGCCAAGCACGCTCGGTGCACTGCGAAGAGCGCACGCTGCTGGCCGACCTGCTGCGCGACTCCCTCGGCCTGACCGGCACCCATCTCGGCTGTGACACCAGCCAGTGCGGCTGCTGCACGGTTCACGTGGACGGCCAGGCGGTCAAATCTTGCACGATGCTGGCGGCCCAGGCCGACGGCTGCGACATCGTCACGATCGAAGGCCTGGCCAAAGGCGAGCGGCTGCACGCGGTGCAACAAGCGTTCTCAGCCTGCCACGGCCTGCAGTGCGGCTTTTGCACGCCGGGCATGATCATGGCCAGTGTCGATCTCCTCAGGCGCCACCCTGACCCGACCGACGAGCAGATCACTGAAGGTCTGGCCGGCAACCTGTGCCG
>CALQBT020000364.1 GCA_943328885.2 Bordetella parapertussis
GAGGCTTGACCGAGAACATCGTGCTCATGCGGTAGATGAAGAAGCCGCAGGCCATCAGCAGGCCCACCTCGACCGCCACTGTCAGGTCGACCACGACGGTCAGCACGAAAGTGCCCAGCAGCGTCGACCGGTAAGGCAGCAAGAATTGCTTGAGCCGTGCGAACTCATGCCACTCGCCCATGTTCCAGGCGACAAACAGCAAGATGCCTGCCAGCGCGGCCAGTGGCACGTGCAGTGCGAGCGGCGCGGCCACCAGCACGATCGCCAGCAGTGCCAGCGCGTGGACGATGCCCGCCACCGGTGAGGCGGCGCCGGCGCGCACGTTGGTCACGGTGCGGGCGATCGTGCCGGTGGCTGGGATGCCGCCGAAAAAGGGCGCGACGATGTTGGCCAGGCCTTGCGCCATCAGCTCCTGGTTGGGGTCGTGTCGCCGGTGCTGCGGCGCCATGTTGTCGGCCACCCTGGCGCACAGCAGCGATTCGATCGCGCCGAGCAAGGCGATCGTGATCGTCGGGATCACCAGCAGTTTGGCGGTCGCCCAACTGAAATCAGGCAGCGCAAAGTTCGGCAAGGACTGCGGGATGCCGCCGAAGCGCGAGCCTATGGTTTCGACCGGCAGCTTGAACAGCAGCACCGCCATCGTCGCGAGCACCAGCGCGACGATGGTGCCGGGCAGGTGCGAGGCCCAGCGCCGAAGGTGTGGTGACAGGCCCACCGGTGCCTGCGGCATGGTGTAGCTCTTGGGCCACATCACGACCAGTGCCAGGCAAGCCATGCCGACGCCAAACGCTGCCGGGTTGAAGCTGTCGAGGTGGCTTGACAACACCGCGATCTGGCCGAAAAAGTCGCCCGGCAGCTTGGGCGTGGTCAGGCCTAGCAAGTCCTTGAACTGGCTCAGTCCGATCAACACCGCGATGCCGTTGGTGAAGCCGATCACGATCGACACCGGGATGTAGCGCACCAGCGCGCCGAGTTTGAAAAGCCCCATCACAAACAGCAATACCCCTGCCAGCGAGGTCGCGATCAGCAGGTTGGCCAGGCCGTAGCGCTCGACGATGCCGTAGACGATCACGATGAAGGCACCGGCCGGCCCGCCGATCTGCACCTGCGAGCCGCCCAGCGCCGAGATCAGCAGGCCGGCGATGATTGCGGTGAAGATGCCTTGCTCGGGCTTGACGCCCGAGGCGATCGCGAACGCCATCGCCAGTGGCAGCGCGACGATGCCCACCGTCAGACCGGCGCCCAGGTCGGCGCCAAAGCACCGACGGTCATAGCCGCGCAGCGTGTCTAGCAGGCGTGGGCGAAAGGGGTGAAACTGGCTGGGCAAGCGCATGTGAATTCCTGGCGCTGGAAGAGGACTGAGATCGTTCGCTGCGGCGCAGGTCTGATCGCGGGCCTTCATCATGCTCCCGATTCGACGCGGCCTCGGTTTCGCTGCCGTGGACCTGGCGCTACCAGACTTCGATCCGACTGCGCAGGGTCGGGTCAGGCGACATCAGGTTGCGGATCGGCGTGAAGCCAAACGGCGGTGCGCCCGGGTCGCTTGACCTGTGAGGGTCTGGCGGCGGGTTGACCCGCACCCGCACCGCATGCATCTGCGGGTCGCCGAACACCTCCATGCGCCAAAGATTGGCGATGGGCGCGCCTCGGCTGTTGCGGAAGGGCCGGTCGACGATGTGGTGGTGGAAATCACCGTGGATCAGCAACACCGGAAACAGCGCTGCCTCGGCCAGCGGCAACAAGGTCTGCGCGACGCTGCGGGCAAAGCCTTCGCGAACAACGCCACGGCGTGGCCCGCTGCGGTCCGGGTAGACCAGGGTCTCGGCCTGGGTCGCGAGCACCAGCGCGCGTGCGCGTCGGCTGCGTGCCAGCGCAAACGCGTCGGCGATCCAGGCCGCGTTGGCGGCCTCGCGGCGCTGCGCTTCGGCACGCACAGCCGCCTGGCTGTCGTCGACCGCATTGTTCGGCCCGACGGTGTGGAAGGTCGCGAACACCAGGCCTTGCGACGCCGGCCCCTGGGTCCAGCGCAGGTTCTCGACATAGCGGGCGAATGCCGGGTTCAGGTCGGCTTGGCGATCGACGGCGATTGGCCGTTGCCCCAGCGACTGGCGGCTGGCGAAGAAGCGCTGGCGCAGCGCCTGCAGCCGCTCGAGCGGCGCGTCGCCCAGGCGCTGACAGTCCAGCCAGTCGTTGTCGCCGGGGGTGTAGACCAGGGCCTGGGCGAAGCGCTGGAAGTTGCGCTGCTGCAGCGCGTATTCAGCGTCGCTGCAGAGGGCTATGCCGCTCTTGAAGTCGCCGACATGGATGGTCAGCGGCAGCTTCATGGCGTTGATCTGGTCGATCAACTGGCGGTAAGCCGGACCTTGGATCAGGTCCGGGCCGTATGGCATGTCGCCCAACGCGACGAAATCGAAGGGCTCGATCGCCGCCGCATCGGCTGGCCCATGCAGCACCGACGCCAGCGCAGCCAGCGCCGCGCGGCGGCGCATCAACGCACCCGCATGCCGGGCTGTGCGCCCGGCCCGGGCTCGAGCACGTACAGGCCCGGATGGGTCTTGTCGTCGGCGTCGCCGGCGGCCAGCACCATGCCCTCGCTGAGGCCGAACTTCATCTTGCGCGGCGCCAGGTTGGCGACCATCACAGTGAGCTTGCCGACCAAATCGGCTGGCGCGTAGGCGCTGCGGATGCCCGAGAACACGTTGCGCAGCCGGGGTTGGCCTTGGGCGTCCAGGCCTTCACCGACATCGAGCGTGAGCCGCAGCAGCTTGGTGCTGCCTTCGACGGTCTCGGCCTTGACGATCCTGGCCACGCGCAGGTCGATCTTGGCGAAGTCGGCGATCGCGATCTCGTCGGCGATCGCCTCGCCGCCGGGCAGCACCACGGCGGGCGCCGGCGGCGTCAGCAGCGCGTCGAGCTTGGCAGCATCGACGCGCTGCATCAGGTGCTGGTAGTCGGCGATGCGGTGCTGACCGAGGGCCCGGTCGGCGTCTGCGAACTGCAGCGGCGAGACCTGCAAAAAAGCCTCGACCTTCGCGGCGAGCGCCGGCAGGATGGGCTTGAGGTAGATCGTCAGCAGCCTGAAGGCCTCGATGCAGACTGAGCAGACATCGTGTAGCGCGGTGCGCTGGGCGGCGCCCGCCTCGCCATCAGCGCTGGCCTGTTTGGCGAGTTCCCAGGGCTTGTGCTGGTCGACGTAGGCGTTGACCCGGTCGGCCAGCAGCATGGTTTCGCGCACTGCCTTGCCGAACTCACGCGTCTCGTACAGCTCTTCGATCGCCGCGCGCTGGGCCCGCAGGCCGTCGAGCAGCAATCGGCCTTCGACGCCCAGATCGGACGAGAGTTGGCCGCCGAACCGCTTGGCCAGGAAGCCGGCAGCGCGGCTGGCGATGTTGATGTATTTGCCCACCAGGTCGCTGTTGACCCGGGCGATGAAGTCTTCGGGGTTGAAGTCTATGTCCTCGACCCTGGCATTGAGCTTGGCCGCGATGTATTAGCGCAGCCACTCGGGGTCCAGACCGAGTTCGAGGTAGCGCAGCGGGCTGATGCCGGTGCCGCGGCTCTTGCTCATCTTGTCGTTGTTGACCGTGAGGAAGCCGTGCACATGCACATGGTCGGGCACCTTGCGGCCGCTGAAGTGCAGCGTGGCCGGCCAGAACA
>CALQBT020000365.1 GCA_943328885.2 Bordetella parapertussis
GAATCAAGCTTGGCGGCACCAGCTCATGAAGCACGCCGCCAACCCACCCGGTCTCGCATCGATTGATGCCATCACCGCCGCTTTGGCGAGTGTGGGCTATATCTCGACCCGACAGATCTCCACCGCGCTCTATCTCGCCCACCACCTGCGCAAGCCGGTGCTGATCGAAGGACCGGCCGGCGTCGGCAAGACCGACCTCGCGGTCTCGGTGGCCAAGGCGCTGGGCTTTGCGCTGCTGCGGCTGCAGTGCTACGAGGGCCTGGACGACAGCAAGGCGCTGTACGAATGGAAGTACGGCAAGCAATTGCTCTACACCCAGATTCTGAAAGAGAAAATCGGCCACCTGGTCGACGCGTCCGACAGCCTGCAGGGCGCCTTCGGCAAGCTGGCCGGCTTCCAGGACCTGTTCTTCTCGCGCGATTTCCTCGAACCCAGGCCGCTGTTGCAAGCGATGGAGCAGGCCGGCGGCAGCGTGCTGCTGATCGACGAAGTCGACAAGTCCGAGGAGTCCTTCGAGGCCTTGCTGCTCGAGGTGCTGGCCGACTACCAAGTCACCATTCCCGAGATCGGCACGATCCGGGCCCAGGTGCCGCCGCTGGTGGTGCTGACCTCGAACAACACCCGCGAACTCGGCGACGCGCTCAAGCGCCGCTGCCTGCATCTGCACATCGGCTTCCCCAACGCCGGGCTCGAGCGCCAGGTGCTGCGGGCCAGGGTGCCCGACATTGCCGAGCTGCTGCTCGGCCAGTTGGTCTCGTTCGTGCAGTCGCTGCGCGACGAGAACATCCGCAAGCCGCCGTCGATCGCCGAGTCGGTCGACTGGGCCCGCACGATGCTGCTGCTGCACGCCCAGGTGCTGGACGAGTCTCTGGTGCGCGACACGCTCAACGTGCTGCTCAAGCGCGAGAGCGACATCCAGGAGATGCAAGGCAGGCTTGCAGCGCTGACGCAGGCCGCGCTGGCCCAGACCAAGCCCGACGCAGCACAGCAGGCGCTGGTCGGCGCATATTGATGGACAGCAGCCTGGCTGGCTTCGTGCGCGCGCTGAGGGTCGCGGGCGCCCAGGCCTCCACCGCCGAGGCGATCGACGCTGCGCGCGCGATGGCGCTGGTGGGCTTCGGCGACCGCGCCAGCCTGAAAGCCTCGCTCGGCGTCGTGCTGGCCAAGTCGGTCGAAGAAAAAACCATCCACGACCGGGTCTTCGACCTGTACTACAGCCTGCCCGCAGCACCCGACGACCCCGATGACGCCCAGCAGCAGGCAGCAGCTCGGCAGAACGAGCAAGGCCAAGAACCCGCCAGCCAGCGCACCGGCGACGCCGAGGTCGACGCCTTGCTCGACCTGGCCGAAGGACGCAGTGGCCGCGACGCACTCGATACCGCGCTCAGGCGGGCGGCCAGCCAAGCCGGGGTCGACGAGATCCGCTTCTCGTCGCAAACCTCGTTCTTCGTCCGCAAGATGCTTGCCGAACTGGGCATCGCGCCACTGGAGGCTCGACTGCTCGAGCGCCTGGGTCAGGCTTCCGCCCAAGCCCAGGCCGAAGCGCAAGCACTGGGCGCAACGCGCGACCTGCTGCAGCGCTATGCACGCGCGCTGGTCGAACAGCGCTTCGAATTGTTTGGCAGGCCTGCCACAGAGAATTTCATGACCGAGGTCGCGGTCAGGCGTCCGCTGGGCCGGATGGGCCCACCCGACATCGACCGGATGAAGGTCGCGGTCGCCCGGATGGCCAAGCGCCTGGCGGCCAAGCATTCGCGGCGGCGCCGCATCCGGCTGCACGGCCAGCTCGATTTCAGGCGCACGCTGCGCGACAACGCCGGCCACGACGGCGTGCCGGTCGAGCTCCGTTTCAAGCACAAACGGCGCGACAAGCCCAGGCTGGTGGTGGTCTGTGATGTCTCGGGCTCGGTCGCCGCACATGTGCGCTTCCTGCTGCTGTTCCTGTACGCGTTGCACGGCACGGTCACCGATCTGCGCAGCTTCGCGTTCTCGCACCGCTTGCAGGACGTGGCAGCCCCGCTCGAGACCATGCCTTTCGACGACGCGATGGAGTTGATCCTGCGCGAGGTCGGCGGTGGCGGCACCGACTATGGCCAGGCCTGGGTCGACCTGCGTGACCAGCACTGGGACTGCATAGACCGTCGCACCACGGTGCTGGTGCTGGGCGACGGGCGATCGAACCAGACCGATCCTCGACTCGACATCTTCGCCGAACTCACCGAGCGCGCCAAGCGTGTGGTCTGGCTGTGCAACGAGCCTCAAGCGCGCTGGGGCAGTGGCGACAGCTGCATGCTGCAGTACCGTCCGCTGTGCACCCATGTCACCCACTGCGCCAGCGCAGCCGACCTCGAGCGCGCGATCGACGAGGCCTTGCAAGCCTATTCCTGAACCGCTGCGGCACCACGACCCGCCGTAGCCCACAACCGCCTGAGACCAAGAATTTATGGACACGAACTTCAACAACCTGTTCTCGATCGCCGGCAAGGTCGCGCTGGTCACCGGCGGCTCGCGCGGCATCGGCGAGATGATCGCCGCGGGCTTTGTCGCGAGCGGCGCCAAGGTCTACATTTCGTCACGCAAAGCCGAGGCCTGCGAGGCCACGGCACAGCGCATCAGCCAGCAGTGCGGCGGCACCTGCATCGCGCTGCCGGCCGACCTGTCGCGCATGGACGGCGTCGAGAGCCTGGCCGCGCGGTTGGCCGCGCTCGAGCCCCAGCTCGACATCCTGGTCAACAACGCCGGCGTGGCCTGGGGCGCGCCGATCGAGCAGTTCCCCGAGATCGGCTGGGACAAGGTGATGGACACCAATGTCAAAGGCGTTTTCTTCCTGACCCAGAAACTGCTGCCCTTGCTGCGCAAGGCCGCAGCCGGTCCCAGCCCGGCCCGGGTGATCAACATCGGCTCGATCGACGGCATCAAGTCGGCCACCTTTGAAAGCTTTTCCTACGGCGCGTCCAAGGCCGCGGTGCACCACTTGACGCGTTTCCTGGCGGCGCAGCTGACCAAGGAACGCATCCTGTTCAACGCCATCGCGCCGGGCCCTTACCCGACCTGGATGCTGTCGACCGGCGTCGGCCACGGCGGCCACACCGACGGGGTCGACTGGACCAGCATCACCGGGCGCAACCCGAGCGGTCGTGTCGGCACGCCGCAAGACATCGCCGGCTTGGCGATCTTCCTGAGCTCGCGCGCTGGCGAATACGTCGTCGGCCAGACCATCGCCAGCGACGGCGGTATCGTTGCCGCTTCCTGAGTCCTGTTTCACCACGCACCACCCACCCAACCTGAGGAGTCTATCCATGACCCAAGCAATTGCCAAACCCACCGCCTCGGCGTTCTCGCTGGACCCCAGCGATCCGCTCAACGACCTGCGCATGTCGGAGAAATCGCGGCCGCTGTACGAGCATGTCAAGCGTTTCATCGTCGAGACCGTCAACCCGATGGCTTTGAAGTACGACAAGCTGAGCGAAGGCCGTAGCGGCGCCGAGCGCTGGGACTACGCCCCCGGCCAGCTCGACTTGCTCAACGGCGCGAAGAACCAGGCCAAGAAAGAAGGCCTGTGGAACTTCTTCCTGCCCGACGCCGACACCGGTGAAGGCCTGTCCAACCTGGACTACGCCTACATCGCTGCCGAACTGGGCAAGAGCCCGATGGC
>CALQBT020000366.1 GCA_943328885.2 Bordetella parapertussis
CTCGCATGGCCGGCTCAGCGAGGCCCAGCGCCAGGCCGCCGGCATCGGCCAGGGCCTGGTGCGCTATGCCGTTGGTCTGGAGGACGTGCAGGACCTGCAGGACGATCTGTTGCGCGGCCTGTCGCTGCTGTGAGCCTGCCATGAGTACCCCCGCCTCGACCCAAGTTCGCACCCGCATCGCGCCGTCGCCGACCGGTTTTCTGCACCTGGGCACGGCGCGCACGGCGCTCTACTCCTGGGCCTATGCGCGCCACTTCAACGGCGAGTTCGTGCTGCGCATCGAGGACACCGACGTCGCACGATCGACCCGAGATTCGGTCACTCAGATCCTCGATTCGATGCGCTGGCTCGGCTTGGACTACGACGAAGGGCCGATCTACCAGATGCAGCGCCTGGCCCGCTACCACGAGGTGGCCGAGCAGATGCTGGTCGCCGGCACTGCTTATCGCTGTTACTGCACGCCAGACGAACTCGACGCGATGCGACAGGCCCAGCGCGAGCGCGGCGAGAAGACTCATTACGATGGACGCTGGCGGCCCGCGCCGGGCAAGCGACTGCCGCCGCCGCCCACAGGTGTCAAGCCCGTGCTGCGATTTGCCAACCCGACCGATGGCATCGTCAGCTGGGATGACCTGGTCAAGGGACCGATCAGCATCGCCAACCAGGAGATCGACGACTTGATCATCCTGCGTCCGGCCGCCGACGACGCGCCGCAGGCAGGTCCGGGCGCTCTGGGCGTGCCGACCTACAACTTTGCTGTGGTGGTCGACGACTGGGACATGGCGATCAGCCATGTGTTTCGCGGCGATGAGCACATCAACAACACGCCTTGGCAGATCAACCTGTTCAATGCGCTTGGCGTGCCGCTGCCGCGCTTCGGCCACTGCCCCATCATCTTGGGCGATGATGGCCAGAAGCTGTCCAAGCGGCGTGGCGCGGTCAGCGTCACCGCTTACGAGCAGGGCGGCTACTTGCCCGAGGCGATGCTCAACTACTTGGCGCGCCTGGGTTGGAGTCATGGCGACGATGAGATCTTCAGCGTGGCGCAGATGGTGCAGTGGTTCGATGGCAACCACCTGGCCCGCAGTCCGGCGCAGTGGGACCCGGTCAAGCTGGCCTGGGTCAACGCCCAGCACCTCAAGCTCGCCGACGATGGCAGGTTGGCGGGCCTGGTGGCGCCGCAGTTGGTCAGTCGCGGGGCCGCGGTGGCGGTCGATGAACGGTTGGCGGCAATGTGCTTGCTCTACAAGGACCGCTGCAGCACCACGGTCGAGCTGGCTGATTGGCTGGCGATGTACTTCTTGCCGGTCGCAACGCCGGCGGATGAACTGGCGCCGCTGATGACTGCTGCGGTGCGCTCGGCCTTGGTGGCGCTGCGCGATCGGCTGGCGGACTGCGACTGGGACAAGGTGGCGATCGGCCAGGCCTTGAAGGCCAGCCTGGCCGAGCACCAACTCAAGATGCCGCAGTTGGCGATGCCGCTGCGATGGCTGCTGTGCGGCAGGGCGCAGACCCCGTCAGTCGACGCTGTGATGGCATTGTTTGATCGTGTGACCGTGCTCGGCCGTTTGCGGAATCTTTGAAATCTATGCTACAGTCATGGACTCGCTTGAACAGCATTTGATGGCGCGCGAACCTGAAAAAGTGACCGCGGTATCTATGGGGGTATAGCTCAGCTGGGAGAGCGCTTGCATGGCATGCAAGAGGTCATCGGTTCGATCCCGTTTACCTCCACCATTTTTCTTTGGGAGCATGGTGGCGCTGTTCAAGTCGGTAGAGATGTCAGTCCCCTTCGTCTAGAGGCCTAGGACACCACCCTTTCACGGTGATTACAGGGGTTCGAATCCCCTAGGGGACGCCACGGTAACCCCCGTTGCAACTGCGTAATGCAGCTGCAATCGGGGAGTTTCTTCCGGTACGTCAAGCTCGACACACTCAAGCACGGCGGCCATGGCCAGCCTTGCCTTGGGGCGCTGATCCGTGCCTTCTGACAACTCTGCGATGTCGGTGAACAACCGTCGCAGCAATGTGCGCACCTGATCGCTGGTGATCGTCGCGGCCTTCGCCGACTGATCCTTGCGCGCTCGCATTTCTGCAAGCTCGGCGAGCAGTTGGGCTCGCTGGTGCTCCAGATCTTGGATCTCTGCGCAATACCGGCGCCGGGTCATCAAGCTGCGCCGCCAGATCGCTGTAGGGGCCCAGCACGCAAACCTCAGGCCCAGGACGGAACGCCGCGCGCAGCAGCCCCAGGCTCATGAGCTTCTGAAGCCACTGGCAGTCTTGCACGTCGCTCTTGCGCCCGGGCACGTATTTGATCTGCCGCGCATCGACGAGCCACACCTTCAGGCCGCGTTGCTCCAGCACTTCGTACACCGGGATCCAATACACCCCGGTGGATTCGAGTACCACCGTGTCCACCCTACACGCCAGCAGCCAGTCGGCCATCGCGTTCAAATCCGCGGTCATGACGCCGTACTCATGCACGGCATCATCCGTGCTGTGTGGAGGCGCGGCCGCCCAGTGACTGGATGCGCCGACATCCACCGCCGCCGCGTTGGGAAATACCTCGTCTTCTCGCTTGCGCATTGTCATCGCCTGCTCCACCATGGTTGATGAACGGCAGCGCCATGGGAAGCCTCGGAATCGACTCACTCTCCTGAACGGGATGCGGCTCGCGCCGCTCGCCACTGTCGCCGACGATTCCCGGACCATGCTCTCACGCGGGCTCGCACCACAACGGCTGCACACCGTTGCGGGCTCGCACCATTGACGCGTCGGTCATTTCGGCGCTGCCGCTCACCTTATAGCCGAAGGCCGTTTCTCCGCGAACGCCGGGGACCCACAGGGGCCCTGGGATGCTCTCAAGAAAGCCTGATTACCCGCGAGCATTTCGACGCCAAGTTCGGGCTGATCGAGGCCAAGATGGACAAGATCAGCTGGATGATCAGTGCGGTCATCGCCATCGTCGCAGCCAACTTCGCCAAGCAGTTTTTCTAGGCGCAGGACGAGTTGATCACCCGAAAGGATCTGGAGATCGCGCGGATCCCCATCAAAAGCGACCTGGCTCTGCTCAAGTCGGGCGTGGCCTTGGTGATTGCAGGCGTTGCCGCGCAGATCATGAAGGCCTTCTGCGGCTGGCCTGTCCCAGCAGCGCGTAGCGGCTAGTCTGGTTGCTGGCCGCGCCCAATGCGATCGGGCTTCCCGGCGGGTCTTGAACACACCCAGCAGGGTGCCGTTTTCCCAGATTTGCCATGGGTACAGGCTCGCGGGTTGGGCGCAGGCGCCTTGGTTTGGGCCGATGATGGAGGGATTGCGCGACGGCGGCATCCCTCGCCTGAAGGAACTGGTGAAGCAGGGTGTGGTGCCAGTGGTGATCCCCGTGCCGCCGATGCTGCAGCCAAGCATGTCGTCAGCGAGCACGCTGATATGCGTGCCCGCCGCGATCACCAGGGCGCGCGGCCTATGCCCATCACGCGCCGGTACCACTCGTGGAAGTGCTGCATGCCGTCTTCCCAGATTTGCCATGGGTACAGGCTCGCGGCTTTGATGATCTTCATGCTGCTACCTCCAGCTCTGCTTCCCAGGCATCGATGAACGACAGCAGGTCGCTGACCTCGCTCTGCTTCATCTGTGATGTGTGCCGCTGGAC
>CALQBT020000367.1 GCA_943328885.2 Bordetella parapertussis
CAACGTCGGCAGCGCCCGAACGGATCGCCTCGGTCGTGCTGTAGCGCTCATCGACCTCGTGCACCGTCAGGTTGAATCGGCCGCGCAACTGACGGCCGAAGCGCTGGGCCAATCGGGTGTTCTCGTGCGGCGCGCCGTCCGGGTGCCAGGGCACGCCCAGCACCAGCGCATCGGGCTGCCATTCGGCAATCAGCCGGGCGATGGGCTTGAAGCGGGCGTCGCCCTCGGCAGCGACGCTGGTCAGTGGGCTGGCCTCGCGCAGCAAGCTGTTGCCCACCGCGACACCGGTGCGCCGGGTGCCGAAGTCGAAGGCGAGAAAGGACTGGGCGTGCAGCGCCGGCCCGTTGCTCAGGCTGGCGATCACGCGTGTCCGGCCTCCGGGCTGAGCATACGCGGGTCGAAACCCAGCAGCGAGACCGCGCGGTCGTAGCGCTGCTCGACCGGGGTATCGAAAATGATCTCGGGCGTGGCGTCGACGGTGAGCCAGCCGTTGCGTCCGAGCTCTTCTTCGAGCTGGCCCGCGGCCCAGCCGCTGTAGCCCAGCGTGACGAGCAGTCGCTTGGGGCCGGCGCCCGCCGACAGCGCCTCGAGCACGTCCTTGCTGGTCGTCATCTCTAGCCCGCCGGGGATCGACAGCGTGCTGCTGTAAGGACTGTGGGCATCGCCCATGCGCTCGTGCAGCACGAAGCCGCGCTCGGTCTGCACCGGCCCGCCAAAGTACACCGGTTGCTCGGCCAGCGCCGCCGAGTCGAGGCTGAGCTCGACCTTGGCAAACAAGTTCTTGAGCTTGATGTCGATCGGCTTGTTGATCACCAGCCCGAGCGCGCCGTTCTCGGTATGCTCGCACAGGTAGATCACCGCACCCGAGAAGTTGCCGTCGGCCATGCCGGGCATCGCGATCAGGAACTGGTTGCTGAGGTTCATGCGGCCCTTGGACATGCACCGATTCTAATGATCGGGGACACTCGCCCCGTGCAGCACGCCCACCCTCCTCCCCTGTCCGGCGCGTTGGTCTGGTTCCGCCGTGACCTGCGCGCCGACGACCATGCGGCCTTGAGCCATGCGCTGCAGGCCGCGCGCCAGGTCTGGTGCGCTTTCGTCTTCGACCGCGCGATCCTGGACGGCCTGCCGCGCGCCGACCGCCGGGTCGAATTCATCCGCGACAGCCTGGTCGATCTCGATGCTCAGCTGCGCAGCCTGGGTCTGGCCCATGGGCTGGCCGGGGTCGGGCTGATCGTTCGCCACGGCGATGTGCAGGAGCAGTTGCCGGCGCTGGCCTCGCAGCTTGGCGTGCAAGCGGTCTACGCCAACCACGACGACGAGCCGAGCGCGACCGCGCGCGACGCCCAGGTTCGCGGCAGGCTGGCCGAGGCCGGCATCGCACTGCACACCAGCAAGGACCATGTGGTGTTCGAACGCAGCGAGTTGCTCACCGCCACCGCCACCCCCTACAGCGTGTTCACGCCTTACAAGAACGCCTGGCTGCGCAAGATCGGGCCGGGTGCCGTCAAGCCCTGGCCGGTGGCACGCCATGCCGGCGCGCTGGCCGCTGTGCCCGATCCGGCGCCAGTGCCCACATTGGCCGAGATCGGCTTCGAGCCGACCAACCTGCACCAGCTCAAGCTGCCCACCGGCAGCACGGGCGCACAAGAACTGCTTGACGATTTTCTCGACCGTATCGACGACTACGGCCAGACGCGGGATTTTCCCGCCATCAAGGGACCGAGCTACCTGTCGACCCATTTGCGCTTCGGCACGGTGTCGATACGCCGGCTCGCGCGCGAGGCCTGGCAGCGCATGCAAGCGGGCTCGCGCGGTGCCGAGGTTTGGTTGTCGGAGCTGATCTGGCGCGATTTCTACCACCAGATCCTGCACCACCACCCACGGGTCGTGAGTCACAGCTTCAAGCCGGCTTATGACGCGATCAAGTGGGAGCATGGCCGGCATGCCGACGATCTGTTCGCTGCCTGGTGCGAAGGCCGAACCGGCTACCCACTGGTCGACGCGGCGATGCTGCAGATCGCGCAGACCGGCTACATGCACAACCGGCTGCGCATGGTGGTGGCGAGCTTTCTGACCAAGGACCTGGGGCTGGACTGGCGGCGCGGCGAAGCGTATTTCGCGACCCACCTGAACGATTTCGACCTCGCTGCCAACAACGGCGGCTGGCAATGGGCGGCGTCGACTGGCTGCGACGCGCAACCCTATTTCCGCATCTTCAACCCGGTGGCTCAAAGCGAGCGCTTCGACGCTGCGGGCCGATTCATCCGCCGTTACCTGCCCCAGCTCGCCGGCCTGCCCGACCAGCAGATCCACGCCCCTTGGCTGGCGCGCCCGATCGAGCTGGCGGCCGCAGGCATCGTGCTCGGCCGCGACTACCCAGCACCGGTGGTTGCGCACGACCTGGCCAGGATCCGGACGCTGGCGCGCTACGCGGTGGTCAAGGCCTGAGCGTTCGGGGCTGTGATGCCGCCTTCGACGGCGGCCTGCTCAGCTTGGCGCCGCGGGCCGGGTGTAACGCGCCACCAGGCTCAGCAACTCGTCCTCGGCATAAGGTTTGCCCAGGTAATGGTCCACGCCCAACTCGGCAGCGTAGTCGCGGTGCTTGCGGGCGATGCGCGAGCTGATCATGATGACCGGCAGACGCGCGACGCGGCTGTCGGCGCGCAGCGTGCGCACCAGGTCGAAACCGTCCATCCTAGGCATCTCGATGTCGGTGAGCAGCAAGGCCGGCCACTCGGCGTCCAACTGGGCCAGCGCTTGGACCCCGTCCTTGGCCAGCGCGACCCGATAGCCTTCGCGCTCGAGCAGGCGCTGGGTGACGCGACGCACCGTCAATGAGTCGTCGACCACCAGCACCAAGGGTGCCAGCGGCGCGGCGTTGTCCTCAGCACCGCTCAGACCACCGGCCCCGGCCTGGGCCAACGCCTGCCGGGTGGCCTCGCGCGCCGCATCGCCATACAGCATCGCCAAGGCCACCGGGTTGTAGATCAGCGCCGGCAGCCCGCTGGCCAGCAGCGTCAGACCCACCAAGCCGGGCACGCGCGAGAGCTGCGGCCCCAGGTTCTTGACCACCACCTCCTGGTTGCCCAGCACCTCGTCGACATGCAGCACCACCCGTTGCGCAGCGCTGCGAATCACCACCAGCGAGGCGTTGCGGCCCCCCGCCAGTGCCGCCTGCCGGAGGCCGCACGGCGTGCCCTGCAGCAGCGCATCGAGCCAGAAGAAAGGCAGTGACTGCGGCCCGTCGTCGAGCGCTCCGCGTTCATAGGCACGCGCCAACTCGGCCAGCGGCACCCGACGCACCGCCTCGACCAGGGTCGAGGGCACGGCCAGCTTGCGCTCACCGCAGCGCAACATCACCACCTGGGTCACCGCAGTGGTCAGCGGCAGCACCAGCCGAACGCTGGTGCCCTGTCCGCTGCTGCTGAGGGTCTCGATGCGCCCGCCCATCGCGCTGACATCGGTGCGCACCACGTCCATGCCCACGCCGCGGCCCGCCAGGTCGGTGACCACCGCCGCGGTGGAGAAGCCGGGCTGGAAAATCAGCTGAACCAGTTCGGCCTCGTCCGGCTCGGCATCAGCGGCCATCAGGCCCAGCGCCAGCGCACGGGCACGGATCGCGGCCAGGTCCAGCCCGGCGCCATCG
>CALQBT020000368.1 GCA_943328885.2 Bordetella parapertussis
CCAAAGAACAGGCCTTGGCCAAGGCGCAGCAGCTGTCGGATGTGACCCGACAGCAGATTTCGGAACTGACGGGTCAGTACGACTCGCAGCTGTTGCAGCTGCACCAGACGCAGGAGGAACTCGAGCAGATCTTCCTCGACAGGCGCCAGCAGGCTGCGGACGCGGAGAAGGCTCAAGCTGAACTGGCCGGCCGGATTGCCAGTCTGCAGGCCGAAGTCAAGCAGCAGGCCGACAAGCTCGTTGCCGGCGCAGCGGCGATGGTGCAGAAGGTCAATGCCGAACAGGCCGCCAACGCCGATCTGGACCGTCTCAAGTCAGAGTTGGTGAGTGCTCAAGCAGAGTTCAAGAAGCTGGGCACTGAGCTGCAGTCGCGCGATAAGACGCTCAAGCAGTCGCAGGACGCGTTGGCCAAGGCCCAGGCCGAGTTGACCTCGCGGTCCGAAGCGCTGAAGAAGGCGCAGACAGCGCAGCATCAACTGAACCAGGAGTTGCAGACCAAGCTTGCCGCCTTGGCGGTGGCCGAGCAGCTGGTTGACCAAGGTCTTGTGCAGCACAAGGCGGTCGAGAGCGAGAACGAGTTGCTGCTGCTACGGCTGCATGAGGTGCAGGAAGACATGGAGCGCTACTTTTTGGAGAATCGCCAGTTGCAGCAGGTGATGGGGCAGACTCACCATTCGCTGGACCGTGCGCGGCACCTGATCAGCCGCCTGATGCTGCCTGCGCGCGAACCCGCCATGACCTTGCAGGCCGGTGCTGCCGCTCCAGAAGGTTCGGTGACCGCAAGACCGTGACACCGGGTCTCGCGATCTGGGTGACGCGCCCTAAGAGTTGGGGGCTTGGTCCGATGGCAATATGTTGACCGCCAGTCCGAACGTATCGGTGCTGATGCCTTCGCTGAACCAGGCGCGCTACATTGAGCGCGCGGTGAGAAGCGTGTTCGATCAGGTCGGCGGGGAGGTGGAGCTGGTGGTGATGGACGGCGGCTCGTCCGACGGTACTTGCGAGTTGCTGGCCTGCCTGGCGCGTGAGTTCGGCACTCGTTTGCGCCGGGATTCGGCGCCCGATCGCGGCCCCGGCCACGCGCTCAACAAAGCCTTGGTGCTGGCGCGCGGTAGCGTGATCGGCTGGCTCAATTCCGATGACCTCTACGCGCCAGGCGCAGTGCAGCGGGCCTGGCTGTACCTGGCTGCAAACCCTCATCATTGGATGGTGTACGGCCAGGGCGAGCACATCGATGCCGATGACAACGCGCTGGGCGCTTACCCCAGCCGCAGCCCGCAGGCCGGGCTCCATGGTTTTGCCCAGGGTTGCTACATTTGCCAGCCCACCGTTTTCATCCGTCGCATGGCGCTGCGCGGCCTGGGGGGATTTGACGAGGCCTTGCGCACAGCCTTCGATCTGGCGTTGTGGCTGCGCCTTTTCAGCCGTCATGCGGATCGGGTCGGCTGGGTGGATGAACTGCAGGCACGCTCGCGGCTGCACGACGCTTGCATCACGGTGACGCAGCGCGCGCTGGTGGTGCGCGAATGCATGACGCTGTTGGCGCGATACCTGGGGTCGGCGCCGCTGCATTGGCTGCAGACCTATGCTGGTGAGTTGCTCGCCGCCCACCCGTTTGGCCAGATCGAAGGCGACCTGCGGGCCCACCTGGAGTCCTTTGCCGCTTCGGTCGCGCCGCTGATGTCGCCCGCTGACCGGACCGAAATGCGCCGCTGGCTCGACAGCGATGCGCGAATCCGGCTGGCGCGGCCTGACGCTTGTCTGCAGGTGGAGGCCGACGGTTGGTTGGCGGCGCGATCGGTGCTGCGCGTGCGGGCCGGTGCCTGGCGCAGCGTGACATTGACCGGTCGGCATGTATCGCCGCTGCCTGGGCCCTTGGAGTTGAAGCTGACAGAGCCGGGCGGCAACGAACTGCAGTACCAGATCGCACGCCACGGGCCATTCAGCCTGTGCATCGCGTTGCCGATCAGCACGCCACCGATGCACTGGGTCTTGCCGATCACGGTCAGTGGGGGTTTCGTGCCCAGCGATCGTGACCCGGGCTCTTGCGATAATCGGTCGCTGGCATGCCTGATCGATGATCTGCAGTTGCAGTGCTGAAGCTCTATGTTCGGTGATGAGGCCGTCGAGCCGGTTCACCACTGCTACCTGTTTCTAGTCAAGGCCGGAACATGACTTTGTCCGTGCGCATATCGCCGTTGCAGGCCGTGCGTCTGCTGCGGCACAACGTGCTTGCCGCGATCGCTGCCACTCAGGAGGGTGATGCTGACGAAGCTTTTTTGCTTTGGTGGTCGCTGTCTGGCCACCGCGAATACCCGGCGGCTGGATACGCCCTGACCGAGGTACAGCGGCGCTACCTGTTCGAGCCCCTGCCGAACTGGCCGGTAAAGGGTGGGCTGGGCATGAACCGCTTGCTGCGCGCTCTGTTTGCCCATCGGCCTGACCTGCCGCGCGCCTTTGATCTGTCGTCGCCGGTGGGCTTTTGGGATGCTGTGGGCTGGTTTTACGTTACGGGTTTGCGTGAGCTCGGCTTGGCGCAATGGCTCGACCATCAGACCCTGGCTGCACTGGCAGGCCCGGCCTTTGCGGATGGAGCAGCAGCCGAGCAACCCAGCTGGCTGATGCTGCTGCTGTGGCGCAGCCAACCGGCGCTGCAGCAGGCCTTGGACCTGGCCACGCCGGCGGGCCGGATCGGCTTGAAGGACTGGTTTGTCCGGCGCGGCGCCGAGCAGTTCGGCTTGCAGGCGCTGGCCAGTCCGGCGGCGCAGGAAGTTGGCGCGCAGCGCCCTCTGCTGGATCGGGTCGGCGGGGCTGCGTTCGGGGTCAACCTGATCGGTTTTGCCTTTGGCGAGCTGGGCATTGGCGAAGACTTGCGCATGGCGGCGCAGGCTTGCGCAGCGGCTGGCGTGCCTTTCAAAGTGCTCAACATCAATCCCGGCAAGCACCTGCGCCAGGCTGACCGGCTGGTGGCGCCCCATTGCACCGACGACATCGCCGACTTGCCCTACGCCATCAACCTGTTCTGTCTGACCGGCTTCGACACGCTGCGGGTGTACGCTGAAAAAGGGCCTGCGTTGTTCGATGGCCGACACAACATTGGCTGGTGGCCTTGGGAATTGCCGGTCTGGCCGCAGCGCTGGCGGGCGGCGTTTTCGGTGCTGGATGAGGTCTGGGCTGCGACCCGATTCACGCAGACCATGTTCAGCGCGCGGACCGACCGGCCGGTGACGCTGATGCCGTTGCCTGTGAGCGTGACCCGACTGGAGAGAACCTCGCGCCGCACGCTGGGCCTGCCGACCCAGCGCTTCTTGTTCCTGTTCGTCTTTGACTTCAACTCGTACCTCGCGCGCAAGAATCCGCAGGCTGTGATTGCCGCTTTTCAAAAGGCTTTTCCGGTCGATGACAGATCGGTGGGCCTGGTGCTCAAGACCATGAACAGCCGACCTGACAGCGAGCCCTGGCGTGAGTTTGTCGATCTGTGTGCCGGTGACCCTCGCATCACGCTGCTCGACCGCACGCTGGACCGGTCGCGCGTGCTGGGTCTGGTGGACGCCTGCGACGCCTATGTGTCGCTGCACCGCGCCGAAGGCTTCGGTCGCACGCTGGCCGAGGCGATGCTGTTGGGCAAACCGGTGGTGGGCAC
>CALQBT020000369.1 GCA_943328885.2 Bordetella parapertussis
CAGCCGCCAGCGCCTGCGCCCGGCGCTGAGCGAAGGCAACCACATCACCTGCCCGCGCTGCAACGGCACTGGCCATATCCGCGACACCGAATCGAGCGCGCTGCAAATCCTGCGCATCATTCAGGAAGAGTCGATGAAGGACAACACCGCCGCCGTGCATGTGCAGGTGCCGGTGGAAGTGGTCTCGTTCCTGCTCAACGAAAAGCGCACCGAGATCACCAAGATCGAACTCAAGCAGCGCTGCACCGTGCTGCTGGTACCTAACAAGCACCTCGAGACGCCGAACTACAAGCTCGAACGCCTGCGCCACGACGACCCGCGCTTGGAGAACCTGCAGGCCAGCTACACGATGATCGAGGAGCCCGAGGACGAGGTCGCGATCAGCCGGCGCGAAAAAGCCGTCAAGCCCAAGCAAGAGCCGGTGATCAAGGGCGTGCTGCCCGACCAGCCCGCGCCAGTGGCCGTGCCCAAGGCAGTCGAAGCCCCGAAGGCGGCGGCCGCGGCGCTGCCTGTGAGCAGCGCGCCGGTGGCGCCGAGCTGGGTCTCCGAAGCGCCCGCACCGACCGCCGGCAGCGGCTTCTTTGGCTGGGTCAAGAAGCTCTTCGGTGCCAACCCGCCAGCACCGGTCGCAGCCCCGGCCGCTGTGCTGGCAACCCCCGTCGCACCGGCCGTGCCCGACCAGCGAGAAACCAAGCCTGGCGATCACCGCCGCAATGACCGCGGTGAGCGAACGGGCCGCGGTGACCGCGGTGACCGTGGTGGCCGTGGCCGCGACGGCAAGCCGGGTGAAGCACGCGGCGAGCGGGGAGCGCGCAGCGAAGGCCGCCCCGAAACGCGTCCTGAAGGTCGAGCCGACGCACGCCCGGAGAACCGACGCGATGGCCGCCGCACCGAGCGCGCGGGGGAAGCCGAAGCCCGTCCGCTGGGCGAGGCCGCCGAGAGCCCGCGCCGCGCGCCGCGGCCAGAGCGCGAGCCCCGGCCGCAGGATCTGGTCGAGCTCGCCGCCGGCACACCGACCGAGGCTGCGGCAGGCACCGACGACGCTGCAGGTGAAGAGCAGCGCCGCCGCCGCCGCCGCCGCGGCGGTCGTGGCAACCGTGACGAAGCAGGCAGCGATGCCACCGCCGAGTCAGGCGTCGAGTCGGGCACACCCGAAGCCAGCGCTGTTGACGCGGGCCCTGCCGACGCCAATGGCGAAAGCATCGAACGCGAGGGCAGTCGCCGCCGAGGTCGCGGCCGCGAGCGTGGGCGCCGCGACGACATCGCCGCACCGGGTGACGGTGAGCGCAACACCGCAGAGGCCGCGGACGCTGCGCCGGCCGAACAACCCACTGACCAGCCCCACGCAGTGGTGGCGCCAGTGGCCGAAATCGCCGCGCCTGAAGCCGAGCCCGCACCGCCGCCCGTGGTGCCAGTCGCGGCGCAGGTCGCAACACCGGTCGCAGCACCGGTCGCAACACCGACGGCTGCCGCTGCGGCGGCGCCTTTCGTGCTGCCGGTCGATGACTTGCAACGCATCGCCGAGTCTTCGGGGCTGCAGTGGGTCAACTCTGACCGCGAGAAGATCGCCGCCGCACAGGCGGCGATGGCCGCCGAGCCGGCAGCAATTCACGTGCCGCGCGAGCGCCAAGCCCTGCCGCAGATGGACGAGGGTCCGCTGGTGCTGGTGGAGACCCGCAAGGACCTGTCACAGCTCAAGCTGCCGTTCGAGACGGCCGCTGCATCACAGCCCTGACCTCTAGGATCTCTGAACGCCGCGGCTGCAGCGCGGCCAGCGCCGCCTCGGACTCAAGGCCGGGGCGGCGTTTTTCATCCGCCGCGCTCAGCTGCGTGGCAGGCCTCTGACCGCGATCAGGGCAGTTTTTCGAGCGCGTGCTGGTAAGCCGGCTCGTGCATCAACTCGTCCCAAGGCAGCGGCGGCGTCAAGGGCAGCAAGGACAGCCGACGCGCCTGGCTGTCGCCATCGGGCTGCCACCGGCCTTGCTCCGCAGCCCTGGCCAGACCGTCGAGCAGCGCATCGACCGCCGCGCCGCCCTCGACCAAGGACTGGTTGCACAGCAGCACCAGGTCGCAACCCGCGCCGAGCGCGGCCAGCGCCCCAGCCAGCGTGCCGCCGACCTGCTGCGCGCCCGCCATGCTGAGGTCGTCACTGAAGATCGCACCCTGGAATCCGAGCTCGCCGCGCAGGATCTGCCGCAGCCAGCGCGCTGAAAAACCAGCCTGTGCAGCGTCGACCTTGGGGTAGACCACATGCGCCGGCATCACGCTGGTCAGGCTGGTCGACAGCCAGTCATAGGGCCTGGCGTCATCGGCCAGGATGGCCTTGAGCGGGCGCCGGTCCACCGGCAGCGCGACATGGCTGTCGGCGCTGACGAAACCGTGACCGGGGAAATGCTTGCCGCAGTTGGCCATGCCAGCCTGCAGCAGACCCTGCATCAGGCTCTTGGCCAGCAGGCTGACGACCCGGGCATCGCGGTGGAAAGCGCGGTTGCCGATCACCGCGCTGCCACCGTGCGCCAAGTCGAGCACCGGCGTGAAACTCAGGTCGACGCCGCAGGCCCGCAATTCGGCACCCAACACATAACCAGCAGCGGTCGCAGCGTTGGTCGCGACCATCGCGTCGGCCATCCACAACTCGCCCAACACAGCCATCGCCGGCAGCGCGGTGAAACCATCGCTGCGAAAACGCTGCACCCGGCCCCCCTCGTGGTCGACGCAGATCAGCAGGTCGGGCCGGATTGACTTGACCTCGGTCGTCAGCGCAGTGAGCTGCGCGCGGTCGACCCAGTTGCGGGTGAACAGCACCATGCCGCCGGTCAGCGGATGCTGCAACCGGCGCCGGTCACTGGCATCGAGCCGGGTGCCGGCGATGTCGATCAGCAGCGGCGAATGTCCGAGGTCTTGCGTCATCAGCTCAGTCCTTTTCCACCACCACGAAAGAGGCGGCATAGTCGGTTTCATCGGTCAATGTGACATGGGCACGCAGGCCTTGCTGCTCAAACCACTGCGCCAGCGCGCCGTGCAAGCGGATCACCGGCGCGCCGCTGGGTAGGTTTAGGATTTCGCAGGCGCGCCAGGTCATCGGCATGCGCATGCCACGCCCGATCGCCTTGGAAAATGCCTCCTTGGCCGAGAATCGGGTCGCAAGATAAGCCACGCCACGGGCATCGACTCGGGCCCGCCGGGACAGGAAAACCCGCAGCTCTTCGGGACCCAGCACTCTTTCAGCAAAACGGTCGCCGCGCCGCGCCAGCGTCGCGCGCAGGCGACGGATGTCGCAGATGTCGGTGCCGATGCCGTGGATCATCGGGCGAGAGCGCGCGATCCATCGCCGGGCCGCCCCAATTCGGAACCGCCTTGGGGCAGGGACGCCGAAGGCGTCTTGGAAGGCATGAAGGCGTTCTGGATGCAGCGCTGGTAGTCGCGAACAGTCTCGGCCAAGCCAAACTCCAGCGCATCGGCGATCAATGCATGACCGATCGACACCTCGACGACGCCGGGCACAGCACGCAGGAATTCGGTGAGGTTGTCGCGGTTCAGGTCGTGGCCGGCGTTGACCTCCAGGCCGACCGCCAGCGCAGCCTGCGCCGCCGCGGCGTAGCGCGCCAGCACCTCGGCTTGCTGCGCGGTGCCGAAAGC
>CALQBT020000370.1 GCA_943328885.2 Bordetella parapertussis
GACATGGCGCGCAAGATGGCGCGCCAGGAAGGCGTGTTCGCCGGCATCTCGGCTGCCGGTGCTTGCTGGGTGGCGCTGCAGATCGCCCAGCAGGTGCGTGACGCTACCATCGTGTTCATCGTCTGCGACCGGGGCGAGCGCTACCTGTCGACGGGCGTCTTCCCGGCCTGATCTCGGCCCGATTCCCTGCTTGATCCCCTGTCTGATAGGAGCTGTTGCGTCCCATGTCGAACCCTTACCGTTTTTGCCCGAGCTGCAGCACCGAACTGCAACCTGTCGAACAACTCGAAGATGGCGGTCTGAAGACCCGCCTGCGCTGCCCCGCCTGCAGTTGGACCCATTGGAACAACCCAACGCCGGTGCTGGCGGCGGTGATCGAATGCGCTGATCGGGATGGCCAGGTGCTGCTGGCGCGCAATGCGGCGTGGTCTGGCCGAATGTTCGCGCTGATCACCGGTTTCATGGAGGCCGGCGAGACGGCCGAGGAGGGCATCTCCAGAGAGGTGGCTGAGGAGACTTCGCTCGAGGTCTTGTCGCTGGACCTGATCGGGGTCTACGACTTCCAGCGCATGAACCAAGTGATCATTGCCTATCACGTGCTGGCGCGTGGCGAGGTTCGTTTGTCGCCCGAGCTGTCCGAGTACAAGCTGTTTGCGCCTGCCGATCTGGTGTGCTGGCCCGCAGGCACCGGCCACGCGCTGGCTGACTGGTTGCGGCGGCGCGGCATCGAGCCGCGCTACATGGACATGCCGCGCCGCTCCTAAAATCTCTTCTTTACCGCTGAAAGCCCCCGCCCATGGACGTGCAGAAGGAAGTCGATACCCGCGGTCTCAATTGCCCGCTGCCCATCCTCAAGGCCAAGAAAGCGCTGGCCGAATTGCAGGCCGGCGATCTGCTCAAGGTGTTGGCCACCGACCCGGGTTCTCTGCGCGATTTCCAGGCCTTTGCGCGTCAGACGGGTCATGAGCTGGTCGAGCAGCAGACCCTCGGCGACGAATTCATCCACTACCTGCGCCGGCGCTGAATTCGAGCGGCGGCAATGGCTGCGGGCAAGCTGGCATGCCGGCTGTGCCGCTGTGCCGTTGTGCCGAATTGCGGGTTCTCAGAGCTCGAGTCCCTTGAGGTAGGCGCGGAAAGAATCGGCCACCTCGGGGTGCGTCAAGGCCAACTCCACATTGGCCTGCAGGAATCCCTCCTTGCTGCCACAGTCGTAGCGCCGCCCTTCGTAGCGGTAGGCGAAGACTTTTTCGCGCCTCAGCAGCGAGGCGATGCCGTCGGTGAGCTGGATCTCGCCGCCCACGCCGCGCGGCTGGGAGGCGATCTCGTGAAAGACGCCTGGCGTGAGGATGTAGCGGCCTGCCACGCCCAGCCTGGACGGGGCGTCCTCAGGGGCCGGCTTTTCGACCATGCGGCTGACGTCCATGATGCGGTCATTGACCGCCGTCCCTGCCACGATGCCGTAGCGTCTTGTTTGATCGGCCGGCACCTCCTGCACCGCCAGGATGGACGCGCGCCATTCGCCGAACTGGTCGACCATCTGCTTGAGCACGGGCGGTGAGCCGACCATCAGGTCATCGGCGAGCAGCACCGCGAAGGGCTCGTTGCCGACCAGTCGTTCGGCGCACAACACCGCGTGGCCCAGCCCCAGCGCTTGTGCCTGGCGGATGTAGATGCACTCCATGTCGTGCGGTTTGACGCTGCGAACCACATCGAGCAGACCGGTCTTGCCGGCTTGCTCGAGTGCGACCTCGAGCTCGAAGGTCATGTCGAAGTGATCCTCGATCGGGCGCTTGTGGCGGCCAGTCACGAAGATCATCTCCCGAACGCCGGCCGCATAAGCCTCTTCCACCGCGTACTGGATCAGCGGCTTGTCGACCACCGGCAGCATCTCTTTGGGCTGCGCCTTGGTCGCCGGGAGGAAGCGGGTGCCCAGACCGGCAACCGGGAAAATGGCTTTCTTCACCAACATGAAAGAGTCCGTCTTGGAATGGAGTGAATTTCATTCTCACACGGCAGCCGCCGCGCCACCGGCTGGCAGCGTGGAGGAATGTCACGCCAGGGTCTGAGACAACAGCCTAGCTTGTTTCTAGCCGGGGCCGGTTTGCCGCCATGCCGCAGGCACCGGCAGGCCTGTTGCGCGCCAGAGGGTCAAGCCGAAGGCAACTGGCTGGCCTGGTCCTGCAGGCGTGCCAGGGTCTGGCTGAACTCCGCCACCCGGGCGCGTTCTTGCGCAACCACTGCGGCCGGGGCCCGCCCGACGAAGCTTTCGTTGCCGAGCTTGGCATGGGCCTTGGTGATTTCAACAGCCAGTCTGGCAATCTCCTTGGCCAGTCGCGAGCGCTCGGCCTCGACATCGATCTCGACCAGCAAGGCCATGCGAACGCCGCCCGCCACCGCCACCGGCGACAGCGCGCTGGCTTGTACAAACTCGGCCTCGTCGCTGAAGACTTTCACGTCGGACAGTTTGACCAAGGCCTTGAGCATCGGCGCGGCTTGGGCGATGAACGCGGCGTCGCCTGTGACGAGCAGCGGCACCCGCGCGGCCGGTGACAGACCCATCTCGCTGCGCAGGCTGCGGCAGGCCGTGACCTGCGATTTCAGCCGTGCGATCCAGGCGTCCGAGGCGGCGTCGATGCGGTCGAGTTGGGCCAGCGGGTAGGCTGCCGTGGCCACGGTGTCTGCAGCGTCGGCCGGCTTGCGGCCTGCGACCACTGCGACCTTGTGCCACAGCTCGGCGGTGATGAACGGCGTGATCGGGTGCATCAGGCGCAGCACCGTCTCGAGCACGCGGATCAGCGTGCGCCGCGTCGCGCGTTGCGATGCTGCGCTGCCTTCGGCGATCTGCACCTTGGCGATCTCGAGGTACCAGTCGCAGTACTCGTCCCAGACGAACTGGTAGATCGCGTTCGCCACGTTGTCAAGCCGGTAGTCAGCAAAACCGGCGGCCACCGCGGCCTCGATCCGCTGCAACTCGCTCGTGATCCACTTGTCGGCGGGCGAAAACTTCAGGTAGCCGTGCGCCGGCCCAGCGGGCTGGACGATCTGACCTGCCGCGTCGCGCACCGGCGCCGCGCAGTCGGCCTTGCTGTGCTCTTTCAGGCCGCAGTCCTGATCCTCGCAGTTCATCAGCACGAAGCGGGTGGCATTCCACAGCTTGTTGCAGAAATTGCGGTAGCCCTCGCAGCGCTTGCTGTCGAAGTTGACGCTGCGCCCCAACGTGGCCATCGCCGCAAAGGTGAAGCGCAGTGCGTCAGCGCCATAGGCCGGGATGCCGTCCGGGAACTCTTTCTCGGTGGCCTTGCGCACCTTGGGCGCGTTCTCGGGCTTGCGCAGCCCGGTGCTGCGCTTGTCCAGCAGCGGTGCGAGTTCGATGCCGTCGATCAGGTCGACCGGGTCGAGCACGTTGCCCTCGCTCTTGCTCATCTTCTTGCCCTGCGCGTCGAGCACCAGGCCGTGGATGTACACATGCTTGAACGGGACTTTCCCGGTGAAGTGCTTGGTCATCATGATCATCCGGGCAACCCAGAAGAAGATGATGTCGTAGCCTGTGACCAGCACGCTGCTGGGCAAGAACAAGTCTTGGAGGGTGGTCTTGGCCGGCCAGCCCAGCGTGGAAAAAGGCACCAGCGCCGA
>CALQBT020000371.1 GCA_943328885.2 Bordetella parapertussis
AGCAGCGGATCGACGAGGAGAGCTGGTATCGCGGCACGGCCGACGCGGTTTACCAGAACCAGGACATTCTGGCCGCCTACGGCGCGGACTATGTTGTCGTTCTCGCGGGCGACCATGTCTACAAGATGAACTACGCGTTGATGCTGGCCGACCATGTCCGGCATGGCCGCGAGTGCACGGTGGGCTGCATCGAGGTGCCTCGAGCCGAGGCCAGTGCATTCGGCGTGATGGCAGTCGACGACCAGCGTCTGATCATCGACTTCATGGAAAAGCCCGCCGACCCGCCGGCCATGCCGGGCAAACCTGACAGCAGTCTGGCGAGCATGGGCATCTATATTTTCAACGCGCGCTACCTGTACCGGGTGTTGGAGCGCGACATGGCCGACCCCGGCTCCAGCCACGACTTCGGCAAGGACATCATCCCTGCGGTGGTGCGCCGGGGCGAGGCGGTTGCGCATCCCTACGAGATGAGCTGTGTCGGCAACAAGGTGGGATTGCAGCCCTACTGGCGCGACGTCGGCACGATCGACGCCTATTGGGACGCCAATATCGACCTGACCGCCACCGATCCTGAACTCAATCTCTACGACACGCGCTGGCCGATCTGGACCTACCAGCCGCAGCTGCCGCCTGCCAAGTTTGTCCACAACCAGCCCGACCGGCGCGGCTTGGCGGTCGAATCGCTGGTCTCGGGCGGCTGCATCGTCTCGGGCAGCGTGTTCCGCTCGGTGCTGTTCTCCAGCGTGCGGGTTCATTCTTACAGCCAGGTGAGTTGGAGCGTGCTGCTGCCTGACGTGCAAGTCGGGCGCGGCGCCAAGCTGACCAAGGTGGTGGTCGATCGCGGATGCAATATCCCGGACGGCATGGTGATCGGGGAGGACGCCGAAGACGATGCCAGGCGTTTCCACCGCAGCGAGCGGGGCGTGACCCTGGTCACGCGCGGCATGCTGCTGGCTTTGGTCGCCTGATGCGATCAGGTCGTGCCGAACCCGCTGCGGGGTCTTCTGCTCTGAAGGTCTTGCATGTGGCCGCCGAGGTCTTCCCGCTGGTCAAGACCGGGGGCCTGGCCGATGTGGTTGCAGCGCTGCCGCCGGCGTTGGCCGAGGCCGGCGCCGATGTCCGCTTGCTGTTGCCGGGCTTGCCTGCGGTGCTCGACTCGGTGCAGTCGACCCGCACCGTGATCGACATCGGGCCTTGTTTCGGCGCGATGCGGGTGCGTCTGCTGCTGGGACGAATGCCTGGCAGCCAGTTGCCGGTCTATGTGGTCGACGCACCCTACCTCTACCGCCGCGGCGGCGGTCCTTACCAGGCCTCGGGCGGCGATGAATGGCCGGACAATCTGCAGCGTTTTGCGCTGCTGGGCTGGGTCGCAGCCCATTTGGCGGGCGCGGACGCCGACCCCGGCTGGGTGCCTGACCTCGTCCACGCGCACGATTGGCATGCGGCGATGACCTGTGCCTACATCGCCGACCACCTGCCGACCACCGCGGCCTCGGTCTTCACGGTGCACAACCTGGCTTTTCAGGGCTTGTTTGCGCACCACGATTGGGCTTTGCTGGGCCTGAGTTCGCGGTTCATGTCGCCCTCTGGCATCGAGTTTCACGGCCAGCTGTCGTTCATGAAGGCGGGGTTGAAGTTCGCCGACAAGATCACGACGGTCAGTCCGACCTATGCGTTTGAAATCGCTGCCGCCGAAGAGGGTTTTGGGCTCGATGGGGTGGTACGCGGGCGTGCGGCCGACGTCAGTGGCATTCTCAATGGCATCGATGGGGCGGTCTGGAACCCGGCCACCGACCCCGCAATCGCTGCGCGCTACGACAGCGGTCGTCTGGAAGGCAAGCGGGCCTGTCGCCTGGTCTTGCAGCAGTCAATGGGTCTGGCTGTCGACGAACAGGCTTTGATCTTGGCCGTGGTCAGCCGCCTGAGCTCGCAAAAAGGCTTGGATCTGGTGCTCGCGGCGCTGCCGACCCTGGTTCGCGCGGGTGTGCAGTTCGCGGTGCAAGGCACGGGGGATCCTGCGCTCGAAGCGGCTTTTCACGCTGCCGTGCAATCCTTTCCGGGTCGGGTGTCGCTGCATGTCGGCTATGACGAGGCGCGCGCCCACCGGATGATTGCCGGTGCCGACCTGATCGCTGTGCCATCGCGTTTCGAGCCCTGCGGCCTGACCCAGCTCTACGGCTTGCGTTACGGCACGGTGCCGCTGGTGAGGCGTGTGGGTGGGCTTGCCGACACCGTGTCAGACGGTGAACCGCGGCAGCAGACAGGCTTTGTGTTCGATGCTGCCACGCCGGCTGCGTTCGAAGCTTGTGTGAAGCGAGCCCTCTTGCTCAAGCGGGACGCCGCAGCCTGGCGCGCCGTCATGCTGCGCGGCATGTCGCAAGACCTGTCTTGGGCGGTACCAGCCCGCAAGTACCTGAATTTGTATGCCCAGGCGCGCGCCTGTCGAGCCTTGTCTCCGCGCCTGGCGCCGGGTTGAGCCCTTTGGGCGGTCAAGCCGGTGCGCCGGACGGCCTCAAGCGCTCGGGGTCACCAGACCTTGTACCAGGGTTTCGGTGGGGGTGGTGCTGCTGCGCTTGCCGGGACTTTCATCAGGAGTCGGCGCACGCCGCCTCTCGCGTGTTGAACATCGCCGAGCATGCGGGGCATGATGTGTACATGGGCGTGCATCACGACCTGTCCACCCGCAGTGTCGAGGTTGACACCGACGGTGTAGCCGTCAGGGCGCTCGGTCTCGTCAAGCTTCATCTTGACCTTGCGCACCAGATCCCACACGCCCATGAAATCCTCCTCAGGCAGCAGGAAGATGTTGCTCGCGTGCTTGCGCGAGATCACCAGCGTATGGCCCTCGCTCAGCGGAGTGGTGTCGGGAATCGCGTAGGCAAATTCATTCTCCTCGAACGGAGGAGGATCTTCTCGCGTGGCAAGCTGACAAAATTCGCAATTATCCATGATAAAAATCGCCGTCAAAGTGCGATTTCAAAGCTTTTACGGGCAAGGAGTATAAACTGCCAGCGCGTTGCGTCTGGCGATCTGTTGGGTTGACCGTGATGCCGATTGCGAGGGGCATGGGTGAGGTCGACGGTTTGATCGTGCGGTCTTCGGTCACAAGTCTGAGCGCTATCGGATGTCAAAGCCGGTCGGGTTGTGCCTCTCAAGCAAACGTGGCTTTGCCACTTTGTTTGACCCCCATGGGGGGGCGGCCGGCTTAGGCCGGGCTCGGGGCGCTCAGTGAGGCCATCGCGACCAACAACGCAGTCAAAGCGCCGGACAAGGCTTGCTTCGGTGATGCCGACCAAGGCAGGAGGAAATCATCGCACCATGGCCCATGACTGAGTTGTCACCGGCACTTCGAGTCCGCAGGCCGGCGTGACCCGTGCCGAAGGCTTGGTGTTGGGTTGCGCTTGATCCAAGCGTGGCGCAGGCGGGGCAATGGTGGTGGGACTGATGCCGCACGCTCTTGATGACTTCACTGCGTTTGATCGCCAGTGTGCCCCATTTCTCGCTGCACCCAGAGGGTTTGCAGGTGGACTGACCCGTGAGGCCTTGAGCGGTGTTCGTGATGCCGTAAACTGCGGCCTATGCTTGGAGAAAAAACCGGCCCAGCATCTTTCCGCCAGTTCTATCCTAAG
>CALQBT020000372.1 GCA_943328885.2 Bordetella parapertussis
GACCTTGAGCTGTACCGCCTCGGTGCCGCCGGGTTGGCCGATCGCCGCAGCGATCTGCCGGATCGCGTCCGCCGTGGCCGTGGCCACGGCGGTGATCGCCGCCGCCTCGCCCTGGGCTTTGTTGATCTCGGCTTGCTTGTCGCCCTCGCTGCGGGCGATTGAGGCTTCGCGCGCGCCAGTGGCGATGTTGATCTGTTCCTGGCGCCGGCCCTCGCTGGCAGCGATCAGCGCGCGCTTCTCGCGCTCGGCGGTGATCTGGGCCTGCATCGCATGCAGGATCGCGCCCGGCGGCGTCAGGTCCTTGATCTCGTAGCGCAGCACCTTGACGCCCCAGTTCAGCGCCGCCTCGTCGAGTGACAACACCACCGAGCTGTTGATGTGCGCGCGCTCTTCGAAGGTCTTGTCCAACTCCATGCGGCCGATCACGCTGCGCAGCGTGGTCTGGGCCAGTTGGGTGATCGCGACGATGTAGTTCGACGAGCCATAGCTCGCCCGCATCGCATCGGTGACCTGGAAGTACAGGATCCCGTCGACCGTGAGTTGGGTGTTGTCCTTGGTGATGCAGACCTGGCTCGGCACGTCTAGCGGTATCTCCTTGAGCGAGTGCTTGTACGCCACGCGATCGACAAACGGCACCAGCAGGTTCAATCCCGGGGTTAGCGTCGCGTGGTACTTGCCCAGGCGTTCGACCACCCAGGCGTTTTGCTGCGGGACCACCTTGATCGAACGCACGACGAAGAAGCCGGCGATCACGAGCAACAGCAGGGCAATGATTTCCATGGTGCGATCCTTTGAGTGGGTGCTCGGGGGCTTTGGGCTCTGTCGGCAACCGATTCAGCCGTGATCCAGCAGCAAACAACTGCCTTCGACCGCGCGGATCACGAAGTCTCCGGCGCTGGGCGTTCCGCTACCGGCGAAGCGGGCGTCCCAGCCGGCGCCGCGGTGGTTCACGCGGGCCGAGCCATCAGGGCGCCAGTGCGCCACATGCACCGTGCTGCCGATGTCCAGGTTGACGTCCCGATTCGACGATGCGCCTGGCGCTGGCGGCAAACGGCTGCGGCGCAGGTGCCAGACCACCACCGCGCCGCCGCCCAAGGCCGCAGCAGCGAGCAGCTGAGCGCTCAGGCCCAAGCCTGCATGCGCAGTCAGGGCTGCAGCAGCAGCGCCTAGCGCGAGCATTAGCAGGAAGAAGGTGCCGGTGGCCAATTCCGCTGCCACCAGGCCCGCTGCGGCCAGCCACCACAGGGTGGAAGCGCTCCAGTCCATCGTCAACTCCTTGAGTCCGTGTCAGGCATGCCCCAACCCAGTGTAGCCACCCGGCAGCCGAAGACATCGGCTGGCCATTGTTCGCCCCTACACTTCGCCTCTTGCGCGCGGCGCGTCCGCGTCGCGACATCCCGATTCTCGTTCGCGCCCAAGAGGCTATTCGATGCAGCATTTCAGATTTCCGATCGTCATCATCGACGAGGATTACCGCTCCGAGAACACCTCAGGCCTGGGCATCCGTGCCTTGGCCCAGGCGATCGAAAAGGAAGGCTTCGAGGTGCTGGGCGTCACCAGTTACGGCGACCTCAGCCAGTTCGCCCAGCAACAAAGCCGGGCCAGCGCCTTCATCCTGTCGATCGACGACGAGGAGTTCACGCCCGGCCCCGAGCTCGACCCGGCGGTGCTGAACTTGCGCAAGTTCATCGAGGAGATCCGCTTCAAGAACAGCGACATCCCGATCTACTTGTACGGTGAGACCCGCACCTCTCAGCACCTGCCCAACGACATCCTGCGCGAGCTGCACGGCTTCATCCACATGTTCGAGGACACGCCCGAGTTCGTCGCCCGGCACATCATCCGCGAAGCCAAGAGCTACCTCGACGGCGTTGCGCCACCGTTCTTCAAGGCGCTGGTCGACTACGCCCAGGACGGCTCGTACAGCTGGCATTGCCCGGGCCATTCTGGCGGCGTGGCCTTTCTCAAGAGTCCGGTGGGCCAGATGTTCCACCAGTTCTTCGGCGAGAACATGTTGCGCGCCGATGTGTGCAACGCGGTCGACGAACTCGGGCAACTGCTCGACCACACTGGCCCGGTGGCTGCCAGCGAGAAGAATGCTGCGCGCATCTTCAATGCTGACCATTGCTTTTTCGTCACCAACGGCACGTCGACTTCCAACAAGATGGTCTGGCACCACACGGTGGCGCCGGGCGACGTGGTGGTGGTCGACCGCAACTGCCACAAATCGATCCTGCACGCGATCATCATGACCGGCGCGGTGCCTGTGTTCATGACGCCCACGCGCAACCACTACGGCATCATCGGCCCGATACCGCAGGCCGAATTCAGCCGCGAGGCGATCGAGCGCAAGATCGCCAAGAATCCGCTGCTCGCCGGCGTGGACCCCAAGACCGTGCGACCGCGCATCATGACGCTGACGCAAAGCACTTACGACGGCGTGCTCTACAACACCGAAGTGATCAAAGACATGGTCGATGGCTACATCGACAACCTGCACTTCGACGAGGCCTGGCTGCCGCACGCCGCATTTCACAAGTTTTACGGCAGTTTTCACTCGATGGGCAAGAACCGGCCCCGACCGAAGGAGGCGATGGTCTATGCCACCCAGTCGACCCACAAGCTGCTGGCGGGCCTGAGCCAGGCCTCCCAGGTGCTGGTGCAGGACTCGCAGACGGTCAAGCTGGACAAGCATTTGTTCAACGAGGCCTACCTGATGCACAGCAGCACCTCGCCACAGTACGCGATCATCGCCAGCTGCGACGTGGCGGCGGCGATGATGGAGCCGCCCGGCGGCACAGCGCTGGTCGAGGAAAGCATCAAGGAGGCGATGGCCTTCCGGCGCGCGATGCGCAAGGTCGACAAGGAGTTCGGCAAGGACTGGTGGTTCAAGGTCTGGGGCCCTGACAAGCTGGTCGAGGATGGCATCGGCCGCGCCGAGGCCTGGACGTTGAAGGCGCGCGACAAGTGGCACGGCTTCGGCGCCCTCGCGGCGGGTTTCAACCTGCTCGACCCGATCAAATGCACCATCATCACGCCGGGCATGGACATGTCGGGCAAGTTCGCCAAGACCGGTATCCCGGCCGGCATCGTCACCAAGTTCCTGGCCGAGCACGGCGTGGTGGTCGAGAAGACCGGGCTGTACTCGTTCTTCATCCTGTTCACGATCGGCATCACCAAGGGCCGTTGGAACACCTTGCTGACTGCGCTGCAGCAGTTCAAGGACGACTACGACAAGAACGCGCCGATGTGGCGCATCCTGCCCGAGTTCTGTCAGGCCCATCCGCGCTACGAGCGCATGGGTTTGAAGGATCTGAGCCAGACCATGCACGAGGCCTATGCCAGGGGTGACATTGCCCGACTGACCACCGAGATGTACTTGTCTGACCTCCAGCCGGCGATGAAGCCGAGCGACGCTTTCGCCCACATCGCCCGGCGCGAGACCGAGCGGGTCGACATCGATGCGCTGGAGGGTCGCATCGCCACCGCACTGCTGACGCCTTACCCGCCGGGCATACCCTTGCTCATTCCTGGCGAGTGTTTCAACCGCAAGATCGTGCAGTATCTGAAGTTCACGCGCGAGTTCAATGCCAGTTTTCCGGGCTTTGCCACTGATGTACACGGCC
>CALQBT020000373.1 GCA_943328885.2 Bordetella parapertussis
CCGTCGCGGTAGCTCAGCTGCAGATCGTCGCCGCTGCGCTTGGCGACCACGTTGTCCAGCAGCTGCTCATCGGCGCCCTGGCGCTTGACGATGCGGTAACGCTCACCGGCCTTGGCCTTGAACTTGTTGGTTTGGCCGGCTTGCAGGGTTTGCGCGGTTTTGCCATTGTGCAAGGCGATGGTCATGATGCTGATCTCGTTTACTTTAATACTCAAGATTTTCAGCGTAAACCTATTGTTTTAATCTAACCAAAAATTACGACTTTCCTGCTGCAAAAAGTCAATCCTCCCGCCGGCGCCTCAAGCGCTTGCGCTCAAGCTCTCAGCCGAGATCGACGTAGATGGCCGGCCCAACGTAGCTGTAGCCGACGTTGCGCCAGGTCTGAATCTGCAGCAAGGGGTCGAACCCGCTGAGCTTGTGCCGCAAGCGAAACACCATCGTGTTGATGCGGTTGTCCGGGGCGCTGAGGTAGTCGATGCCCAGCGCAGCCACCACTTCGGCACGGTGGCTGACCTTGCCTGGGCTGGCCGCGAGCATGGCCAGGACCTGGGTGTCCTGCTGCGTCAACTCCAGCGTGCGCCCCCCGGACGCATGGAGCAAGCGTGAGCCGAGGTCGAGCCGCCAAGCCGGTGCGCCGGGCGCGGGTGACAGCCGGCGGTACAGGCTGCGGATGCAGGCGACCAGTTCGCGCCGGTCTATGGGTTTGACCAGGTAGAGGTCGGCCCCGTAGTCCAGTCCCTGCAGCTTGTCGTCGAGATCGGCGCGGGCGGTCAGCATGATGATGCCGCGCTGGCTGCGGTCGCAAAGCCGACGGGCAATGTCGAAGCCGCTCTCGAAGGGCAGGTTGATGTCGAGCACCAGGATGTCGCAGCCTTGTTGGGCCATCAGCGCGTCGAGCGCACGGCCATCGGCCGCGCCGCGCACCTCGAAACCTGCATGATCGAGCTGGTAGACCAGATCCTCGAGCAGGCCGGGGTGGTCCTCGACAACGATGACGCGGCAAGCATCGGGCGGAAGGGGCTGGGCCTGGGCGGTCGGCATGGAGTCTCTCAGATCGCTGGCAAGGGTATTTGCAACGAAAAGCTGGTTTGGCCCCCGGGCAGGCTGCGGGCGTCAACGCGGCCACCGTGCAGGTGCAGGATGTGGCGCACCAGGTGCAGGCCCAGGCCGGTACCGCCAACGTCGTGCAGTTCATCGCGGCGCCAGTATTTGTCGAAGACCCGCGCCAGTTCACGGTCGTCCAGTGCAGCCCCTGTGCTGAGCACTTCGATGTGCAGCACAGGGCGTGCACCGCGCTCGCTGGGCGCCCGGCGCTCGGCCCTGAGCTCGACGGTGGATTGCGGGTCGGCGTACTTGCAGGCGTTGTCGAGCAGGTTGCCCAGCGCGATCTCCAGCAGATGCGGATCGCCGCTGAACCGCAGTGGCTCGGCCGGCAAGTCGAGCAGCAGCCAGCCGCCAGACTGGCCGGCAATCGTCAAGGGCAGCGTCAGCGGGCCGGGCAGCGGCATCAGAGGCAGCTCCAGGCCCTTTGCGTCGAGCGTCGACCGCAACAACTCCTGCACTGAAAGGCTCGCCAAGCTGAGTTGCCAACCCGAGGACTCGATGCGCTCGCGCTGCATCGCTTCGCCGACCAGGCGGTCGAGCCGGCTCACGGCTTGGCGGATGCGCTTGTGGCGGCTGAGCCGGTCGGGCTCTTGGGCGCCGGGTTGCAGCTCCAGGCTTTGCACGGCCGAATCGATCACGCTCAGCGGCGTGCGGATCTCGTGGCCGAGCATGCCCAGGAAACGGTTGAGTTCGATGCGCTGGGCTTGTGCAGCCTGCACATCGGCCGCGGCCAGAAACGCCACCTGCGCTTTGCGCAGTTGCTCCTGGCGCAGCTTGTTCACCAGCAGCAAGTGCATCAACAGCAGCTGGGCTGCGAAGCCCACCTTGCTGATGTCAAAGATCCAAGCACCGACGGGCATCAACTCGAGCATCGCCAAGATGGGAATCTTCTCGAACAGCGTGAAGATCAGGTAGCTGATGAACAAGATCACCGACTCGCGCGAGCGCAGCACCCAGGCCTGCCAAGCGCTGATCGCCAGCAAGAGCGTGCCCGCCAGCAAGTGGATGGCGCCGATGATCTCGACCAGCCGTGGAACCCAGTCGCCCCGAACCGCCAGCGCGGCGCTGGCCAGCACCAGCCAGCCAAGCCAGCGCAGTGCGCGCGCAATCCTGGGCTGGTACGCGTCGATCCGCAGGATTCGCAGCGCGAAAAAAAGCATGCTGGCGACCACCCAGCAGGCCGTGAAGATCAGCATCTTCCCGGCCAACTGCGGCCATTCCCCCAGCACATAGGTCGACATATAGCCGTTGGCCAAGGAGAAGAAGCAGAACAAGCTGGCCAGAAATCCCAGGTAGGAACGGTAGATCGGGTCACGGGTCCAGACCCAGTTGACCAGGGTGATGACCAGCATCAACAGCGTTCCGCCCAGAAACAGCCCCTGGATCTGGGCGTCTCGCTGCTGCGACTGGCGCAGCGCTTCGGCCGACATCAGGCTGAGCTGGGTCAAGCGCGTCGCGGCGCTGACCATGCGCAGGTAGACCCTCATCCTGGGTTGCAGCAGCAACTCGACGGTCGGATTGATGTGGGCATTGCTGCGCTCGGACAGGCTGAGCCCCAGGCCGCTGCGTTGCTCGGCAGCGCCCGGCGGGTACAGGCGCAGGTCGTGGATGTAGCTCGGCAGGACTTGGAGCCAAGCGGTCTGGCCCGCCAAGGCTGCAGGCACTTCGAGGTCGATGCGCAGCCAGATCGGCGCCGTGCTGGCGGGCTCGTTCAAGCTGCCGGCAAGAGGCTTGAACCGGGCGTCGCGGCTGGCCTCTGCCAGCGAGGCCAGGCGGCTCTCGTCGACCCAGACCGCCACCGCCACACGGATGCCCTCCAGCCCTGCCACCGAGACCAGCGACGAGGGCGCACCTGCTGCCGGACCGGCGATCAGCATGGCGAGCCAGAGCCAGCGCCGCCAGCCGAGCCAGGCGCGCCAGCGTGCGGCGAGGGTCGATCTGACCAAAGGGATTGCCTTTGCTCTAGAGGTTGATGAGGGGGGCGTTGTTCAACCCTAACATGTCGCCGACAGCAGATCGGGCAGCGTGGGCAGAGTCTGCTGAGATGACGCTGCCGGCGCCGGCTTGCAGCGCCAAGCCGGTTCGCTGGCTCGGACCCAGGAGACTGTCTTTCGATCCTGGCGAACCCGGCGCTTACAGAGGCATGCTCAAGCGCTACAAGCTTGACCCGGCAGATCTGGCCATTCCCAAGGAGCAAGACCGGGAAGTCTTGTGAACCTCGTCGACTCTTCGGGCTGGATCGAGTACCTGCTCGACACGCCGCGAGCCGATTTGTTTGCCGCAGCGTTTCGAGCAGCGAGAACGCTTGCTGGTGCCGGTGATCGCCCTCTATGAGGTGCACCGAGTCCTGAGCCACAAGATACCCGCGCAGGCATTGGCGGCATGCTTGAACGTGATGCGCAGGATCGTCGGTTCCTCAGACGATCTTCGAGGCGTGACCGGCCCAGTAGCGGTCCTTGAGCAGTCGCTTGTAGAGCTTGCCAGTGGCGTGGCGCGGCAGCTCGGCTTCGAAGTCGACCGA
>CALQBT020000374.1 GCA_943328885.2 Bordetella parapertussis
CGCTGGCTGGGCTTGGGCTGGCGAGGACATCGATGCGTTCCGCTTACTTCTGCACCACGATCTTGCCGGCCTGCACCGTGAACAGATAGTGCTTGGACCCCAGCTGGCCATTGGGCTCGAAACTGACGTCACCCATCAGCGTGCCCTTGAACTTGCCACCGCGGATGCGCTTGGCGATCGCCTCACGGTCCAGCGTCTTGAGCTCGTTGGCTGCCATCGCCCAGATCTGCAGCGAGGCCGCGCCCAGCGCCATGAACTTGTCGGGCGTGTACTTGAACATCTCAAGGCTCTTGGCGACGAAGCGCTGGTTCGCCGGGTTGGACGAAAAGGGCTCGATCTGCGGGAAATAAATGTCGGCGCCGACCACGCCGTTGGCGGCGTCACCAGCGACCTCGATCACGCTGGGCGCGACCGTGCCCACGGCGGCGACCAGCACGCCCGGCAGCCTGGCCTGACGCGCCTGGCGGATGGTGGCTGGCATGCCCAGGCCTTCGTTGGCGTTGATTGCGACCGTGATCTCGGGCTTGGCGGCCTGCACATTGGTCAGTGCAACGCGAAAGTCGGCTTGCGCAAACGGGAACTTCTCCTCGGCCACTTTCTCGTAGGCATGGTTCAGGCGCTTGAGCTCGGCCTCGATCGAGGCTTGCGCACCGTTGCCGTAGGCGTCGTTCTGGGTCAGGAAAGCGACCCGCTTGGCCTTGGCAATGTTGGCGATGTAGTTGGCGATCACCGCGCCGTCCTGCGAGTTCGAGCTGTTGAGCCGAATAGCCAAGGGATTGCCCTCGCCCGACAGAATCGGGTCGGCCTTGGAGATCGCGGTGATGTCGAGCACGCCACCGCGCGCGATCACCGGTTGCATCGCCAGCGTGACCGGACTGTTCCAGCCTTCGATGATCACCGCCACGCCCAGGCTCATCAGCTCGGTGGCGCGCGAGACACCGACGGCCGGCGTCGATTCGTCGTCGCGCGAGACGATCTCGATCTTGCGGCCGAGCACGCCACCGCTCTCGTTGATCAGCGCGGCCATGGTCTGGATCGCGTTCGTCACATGCTGGCCTTGTGGCCCGGCGCCGCCCGACAGCGGCAGGATCGTGCCGACCTTGATCGTCTGGGCCTGGACCAGCGCAGGCGCGACCAATCCCAGGGCCAGGGTGGCGGCGAGGGTGCGTATCAGTTTCATGTGGGTCTCCAGATGGGAAGAGGCGATCGATTCGGCGTGGCCAGCCAGCCATGCACTGCAAGGCCAGGCCAGGCCTGGCCTGGCCTGGCCTGGCTCGGTTCGACGATAACTCTTAAAAAGAGCGACTGACTCTGCTGCAAGGCATACCATACCGCATGCTGCTCGGACGGCGGCAGACTCTATAGCCGAACAGATCCTTCGCTCATCAGGGTAAACACCAGAAAACTACAGCTCATAAAAACGTCATTGCAGCATGTGTCAACAGGCCTGCAGCGCTCCGACCGCGGTCCAAGCATTCGTCACGGCGCGCAGCCTCATTCGGCCTTGAGGTCGAGTCGTTTGATCAGGTCGCCCCACATCTTGCTCTGCTGCTGGGTGAAGGCCAGCAGATCGGCCGGCGTCGCGCTGGTCTTGCTCTCGTTGCCCAGCTTGCGCATCGCCTCGCCAAAACTGGCCGATGTCGTGATCCTGTGGATCGCCGCGGCGAGTTTGTCGACGATGGGCTTGGGTGTGCCGACCGGCGCAAACACGCCGTACCAGGTCTCGCCAAGCACCGAGGGGTAGCCCAACTCGCGAAAGGTCGGCACGGTGGGCATCAAGGCCTGGCGCTCGGCGCTGAGCACCGCCAGTGCGCGGTACTGCCCAGCGTTGACATTGGGCACGGCGCTGGTCAGCGCCTCGACATTGCTGTCGATCACGCCGGCGATCATGTCCATCGTCGCAGGCGCTGCGCCCTTGTAGTGAACCTCGGTGAACTTGATGTCCAGGCCGTTGGCGATCATCTCGCCCAGCAGGTGCACCATGCTGCCCTGGCCGTTGGTGGCATTGTTGATCTTGCCTGGGTTGGCCTTGGCGTAGCTGACGTACTCGCGCAGCGTCTTGGCCGGGAAATCCTTCTTGACCACGAAAGCGAATGGCACGGTGCACAAGGCGGCGACAGGCGCGAAGTCTTCCAACTTGTACGACAGCTTGTCGTTGAGGTGCGGGTTGGTCGTGAAGGTGGTGCCTGCCGACAGCAGCAAGGTATAGCCGTCCTTGGGTGCGCGGGCAACGAAAGACGCGCCGATCGCCGTGGCGGCGCCGGCACGGTTGTCGATGACGAAGACGGTGCCGAGTTCCTCACGCAGGCGCTGCGCGAGTTGGCGCCCCACCACGTCGCTGGTGCCGCCCGGCGGATACGGCACGACCAGCGTCACCGGCTTGGTCGGCCAGGCGGCAGGGTCTGCGGTCTGCGCCTGGGCGCCCAGCGCCAAAAGCGCGCAGGCCGTGGCCCATAGTTTCAATCGAGTTCGCATGGTTTTTCCCTTGGATGAATTTGTAATGCTGCGGCTTCAGGCGCCTGCGGCAGGCCTCAGCGCTGCGGTATGAAGCTGCGGTAGGCCGCTTCCCAGTCCGCGAAGATGGCATCCCTGGCCTGGTCGAGCGCGAGCGTGCCGTTGCAGACCATTCGCTGCATCGCGCGCTCGAGCCTGTCTTTCTTTTTGGCGCCACGTTCGCCGTCCCAGGGCTGGAGCATCAAGTTGGCCAGCGCGCGCGGGTGGCCGCCGAGCGCCAGCGGAATCCGGTGGTCGAGTTCGTAGCCCGAGGCCTCAGACCTGGGAATCGATTGCGCCTGCATCAGCCTGAACTTCACGCCCTGGGTGTAACTGGACGACGGCCGGATCGACGCGGTGTAGCCTGCTACGCAGATCGTGCTCGAAATCGTGTCTTGACGGACATCGGCGTTCAGCACGTCTGATCGCTGCGCAACCGCGTCTGGCGGGTCGACGGCAACTGCATCGATCGATGCCGCATCGACGCCCCCCGCCATGAAAATCGCCAAGGCCAACAGGGCGACTAATCTGTTCCGATTGCTTGTAGGAAAAACTGTCAAAGCTTTGCGTAGTGTGAGTGCAATTCACCATTTTCACAGCTATTGCGGCAGCGGCGCCGGCACATACCGAATTCCACCGATCACGACACGCGCAAAATGCAGCTTGATCAACCGTGGCCAGCGGCCGATACCTCCATGAGCACGCACCCCAGCCCCGGCGTCCCGTCGACCGAGGGCTTGTTCGAAGCCGGCGCCGTGGCGCTGCAATCTGGCCGCACCTTCCGCAACATGCGGCTGGCGTACAAGACCTTCGGCACGCTCAACGCCGACAAGTCGAACGTGATCCTGTACCCGACGTCCTACAGCGCCCAACACCAGGACATCGAGTTCATGGTCAGCGTGGGTGGCGCGCTAGACCCATCGCGCTACTTCATCGTGATCGCCAACCTGTTCGGCAACGGCTTGTCGAGTTCACCGTCGAACACGCCCTGGCCTGATGTAGGCACGCGCTACCCCGACGTCACCTGCTTCGATGCGGTCCACGTGCAGCGCCGGATGCTCGCCGAACTCTGGGGCATCAAGCGATTGGCGCTGGTCTACGGTTGGTCGATGGGCGCGATGCAGGCCTAC